>NZ_JAPDBQ010000013.1:0-45082 GCF_027705325.1 Aeromonas sp. QDB18 | reverse complement strand
GATGATTTTCGAATGGAGATGTTTTTTGGCGTGACGACAGATGCGAATTGCTCGCAAAAAGTATAATCCCGCCCTGAGGGTATAGCTGGCGCCGCTGGCATTGAGCGCCAGATTGTAATAGGCAGTCCCGCCATCCCTGGGCAAGGTAGCCAGCCCGGCGGAGACCAAGTTGCCACCATCATAATTGCCGTCAGCGGTAAACTGTCGCTCCATGTATTGCGCCGCCTCCAGCAGGGCGGCCTTGGCCTCTGCCCGCTTGGCAGAGGCCATGTAGCTGTTGTAACTGGGATAGGCAATCACGGTCAGAATGGCCATCACGGCTACCGCAATCATCAGTTCCATCAGGGAAAATCCACGCACCATCTCCACCTCTACTCCAGTTGCAACCAGGACTGGCGACCACCCAGATCACCCGCCCCCTCTTCCAGCGTGACCGAAATGTTGCCGCTGGAGCCACTGATGTACTTGCGCTCCATGTCGGCATCTTCCACCACGCTCGGCGTCGTGGTGAGCTCGTCAAACTGCTTGCCGCTGACCGGCACCTTGATGTCGTTGCCGCCACTGTCCTTAATCCCCACATAGTCGTCATCGTTGACCGCGCCATCGCCATTGACGTCAAACACCGAGTAGGTCAAACGCGCTCCCGAAACGGGATCCAGCTCCATCAACCAGGAGTGCCCACCGAAGTCACAGGCGTCCGCCGAGGGGCTCAGGGTGTTGAAGATCAGCCGCTTGTTGCGATAAAGCATCTCTGACACGGCTCGCTCCCCCACCCCCTTGCTCAACGCAGGGGATTTGAGCACCAGATACCACCCTTTCTGGCTGGTGTAGTTGACCGCCGTGTTGGACACCACCCTGACGTTGAACTTGATGGTGGTGCCATTGGCGGAATACTCGTGGGTAATGCTCTGCTGCAACAGCTGGCTGCTGAGCACGCTAGCCCCCGTATCCCAGATGCCATAGACGGCTTCCAGCCTGGGGGTCGCCGGCAGCAACTTGTCGTCATTGGTGAAATAGCTGCCCGTCCCCATCAGCACCATGATGCCTCCCTTGGGATGACGGATGGCCAGCGGGCGCATGGTGACGGGTTGACGCGTGCTGGCGGAGCAGGTTCCGTTGCACGCCTGAAACAGCGGTTTTGGCTTGTTGCCGGTCTTGAAGGCACTCCCCCACTGGGCGCTGTTGTTGTCGGTCAGATCGAATTTCCACAGATTGCCCTGCAGATCGCCGGCATAGACATAGTCCGCCACCCGGTCGCCATCCTCGTCTACCGGCAAGGGGGATGAGAGACCATTGGGCTCACTGGCCGAGCCCACCTGGGTATCTATCTCCTTGATCACCGCACCGGTCGCCAGATCCAGCACGAACAGGCGCGCCGTTTGGCTGGTGCTGTTGTAGCCGTTGGCCACCAGCGCCACCCATTTGTTGCCGGACTTGACCCGAACCAGGGTCGGCGCCGCCAGCGCCACTCCCATCTCGGTATTGGTAAACTCCCACAGCATCTTGTCGGCGGTGAAGTTGTCCGGCGCCGTCACGTCGATGGCAAACACGGCCTTGCCACCGGCACCGGTCGATCCCAGCAGCACGGTTTTCCAGCTGCTGCCAAGATAGGCATCGCCTACCTTGGCCGTGCCATCGACATAGTAACGATGGCTGTAGTCCGGCTTGGTCAGCAAACTCAGATCCCCCAACAGGCTGGCAGGAATGTAGGCCAGGGTCTCCACCCCGTTGGCGACCCTGAAACCATGCAGCATGCCGTCATTGGCCCCCACGTAGAGCATGGGTGTACGGCTGCGAATAGCCGTCGAACCGAGGAAAATCAGATAACCGTCGCGCTCCGCTTGGGTCAGGCCGGTGGCGCTGCCGTAGCCGTAATCCCGGCTGCCGACATAGACGGGATCCGAGTTGATGATGTCTCCCAGCAGATCGCTGCGGCTGCGAAACAGGCCGCCATTGCTCTGCTCGCGACTGCGATCACCGCGCAAATAGGCAACCCGGTTTTCCCCCTGGCTGTCGCCAGCAAGGTTGAACAGGGCACGGTTGGTGGCGTTGAGATCGGCCCAGGTGAAGGGAATGCCGACCCCGTTTTGTCGAGTAAAGATGCTGCGGGAGGTGTGTGCCGGGATCAGGGTGGCGGCATTCCAGGCCATGTTGCCCAGCGACCCATCGCTGTTGAGGGGAATGGAGATGAGTTGCCCCGACCAGTCGCCGCTGTTGTAGCGGGCCTGGTAGATGTGGGTGTTGCTGTCCAGCCGGGTTGCGTTGGCGGTCACCGAGCTGGCGGAGCTGTTACGGGCCGCGATCTGGGCCAGGGTGCTGCTCAGGGCTGCAGCAAAGATGTCGGGGTCGCCCGCGCTGAAAAAGCTGCCCTTGCTGTTGAGTGCCGCGTGCCACAGATCATCGATCTTGTACTCCGGAATGTAGGTCGCGTTCTTGTACTCCTTGTCATCCGGATCATGGGGATTGGGCCAGCTGTTCGGGATGCCGTTGGCCGGATTGAGCGACCCGTTGACCCCGAGTCCAACGGTAAAGTTGACCAGATGCTGCCAGTTGGCAGGATCCACCGTGCTGGTCGGCACCTTGTCGGCCAGATCGGCACGCAGGTCGGTTTTCCAGTATTTGTAGGCCACGTCGGCCAGGGTATTGCTGTAGCCATCCTTGTCCAGATCCCCTACCGAGGGGGTATCCCCGTTCCAATAGCCATCGGTCATCAGGATGTTGTAACTCTGCCGGCAGGTGAGGTGGGGCAAGGTGCTGCCGGCACTGGCCGCCCAGGGGCCGTTGTTGTCGGTGCGGGAGAAGTACTCCCCCACATCTTTCAGGCTGGTGCGCAGCGGTGTACCGGCGGCCGGAATATCGCGGCTGTACAGGTCGCTGAAAAAGGCGCTGCGATCGGTGCCGGAAAAAGGCGCGACGCCGCGGATCACGCTGCCGCTGGCATTGATGGTGGCAAACCCCACCCGCAGGGCCTGCCCTTGGCTTGCAAAAGCACGGCCGACCCCGGCACGAGCCGCCAGGATCCGGGAGCGGTAGTAGGTGTACCAGTTGGCGAAGTTCTGGATCTCCTCGTCATAGGTACAAACGGGGGCGCTCTTGCAATCGCTGCGATTGGGGCGCCCGCCATAGGTACTGCCGGACTTTATCTCCACCCGGGTATAGCTGCCCACCTTCTTCACGTCGCCACTGCCCTTGTAGGCAAAGTAGACGGCAGGCCAGAAGGTCTCATCGTCGTTGTAGTCAGTGGAGGAGAACCCGGTGTAGTAACGCAGGGACTTGGAGCGGTTGTTCTTAGTCAGATCACGACAGCCGGCGGCGGTATTGAAGGGGTTGTGCGGTGCGCAGCTGATGCTGGCATTCGCCATCAGGGTGCTGTCCGCCTTGGCCCAGGGCCGATAGCTCTGCTGCGGGTTGTAGTAGAGTTTGTTGTTGTTGCTTGAGCGGGTATAGGCGTTGCGGTCGTTGCTGCTGGTGAAGGTCACGGTCCGGTTGTCATAATCCTCGCTGCCATAGACATTGTCGGCTCTGGGATAGACGTAGCGGGCGCTGTTCTCGATCAACCCCTCCGGCATCAACTCGAAGTGCATCGAACCTGAGTCATCGAGACTGAACATGATGTTGGGTTCGGCCCGGGTACCCAGATAGAGGGGAACCTGGGCGATGTCGAGGGCCGCCTGCACCTGGGAGCAGAGCAGCAGGGCCGAGAGTCCGTAGCCAGATGCACGCATGGGTTGTTCTCCTAGCGGCTGTAGGTCGATTGCAACAGCACCCGGCTCTCGTCCGAGAGTCCGAATCCCCTTGCCGTGATGCGATAGAGGCGGCGCTCGCTGATAGGCTCGTCAACCGCCAGACTCTCGTTGCTGCCCTGGGTATAGGGCAACCGCTCGATGAAATATTCGGGGGCCCGTCCGGTCAGACCGCTATTGGCATAGGTACGCCAGGCCGTGGAGGGAGAGGCGGGATCCACCGCCACGCTGACGAACTCATAGAGGCCGGCACTGTTGTCGTAGGGGCCTGAACTGCCCGCCTCCAGATAGCGCTCGGCAGCACGCAGCGCCGCCTCCGCCGCCTGCAGCGCCTGCTGTGACTCCTTCTGGTTGCCCGCCATCTTCTCCTGCAGCAGGGCACTCTGCATGCTGGCCATCGCCAGCAAGCTCACCACCGCAAGAAAAATCAGGCTGATCACCAACGCCATTCCCCCTTGTCGAGCCATCATGCCTCCCTCCTCATGGCAGCCGGTTGCGTAGGGCGACCGTGGTTTCGGCCACCCAGTACCAGTGATTGTCGACAGCCTGGAAGGTTGCACCGGCAAAGCTGATGGCCTGCGGATCTGATACCACGTTGCCCTGACCACTGCGCATCAAGAGCTGAACGCCAATCCCCAGCACGTTGTCCCAGTTCGGGTTGCTGGCGGCGCTCACATAGCGATCCGCCGCCCGATCCCGGTTCTGATCCTCGCCGAAGGTCAGCTGAATATCGGTGACCCCGTCCACCAGCAGCATGCCGGCAGCCAGACCGCTCTTGCGATACAGGGCATAGGGCGCGTTGGCAGAGGGGCGGGCGACGTAATAGATCCGGGTCTCCATCCGGCTCAATACCGAGCCGGCACCGAAGCGCTCCTCGACCGGGCTGCTGGCGCCGCCCCAGGAGCTGACGGCATTGCCCGGGGTGTATTTATTGTCGTTGGAGTGGCCGATGTTGACCTCGCTGCCGCCACCCACCACCTGGGTCTGGGTGATCTGGAAGATCCGCGCCTTCTGACAGTCGGACACCATGACGATGTCCCCCTCGCACAGGTCGCTGTAGCCCTGCTTGCCGGTACCGCAGTAGTTGGCCTTGCTGGAGAGTTGCTGCACGAACAGCTGGGCGGCGCTGTTGTTGCGAGTGACCGGCACCCCGGCGCCGGTCGGCCCCTGCACCAGCAACACGTCGGTTCCCGGTTTGGGTTTGGGCTCGGCAGCGGTAAACAGGGCCGACAGCGCCACGGGCAGCGCGGCGGTGACATTGTCATAGCCGCGCAGATAGACGGTGAAGTTGTAGGGCAGCGCCGTACCACCGCTCAGGGTGTTGGTGATGTTGACCCCCTGCTTGCTGAGGCAACCCTGGTAGCCCACCATCCGCAGCTCCTGCTGCAGCAGATTGACGGCAAACCGGCTGTCCTCCTGAACCCGGGCGATGGCCTCGCCGGTCAGATAGGTTTTGTGGTTGCCAAGCAGCACCTGAATGATGACCCCGACCGTCAGCAGTGACAGCAGCAGGGCGATCATCACCTCCACCAGACCGACACCGGCCTGACGCAACAAGGTGCGCCGCCCGCTCACAGATCCGTCCTCAGGGTCATGCTGCGCAGCGCAGGCTCAGTAGCCAGCCGGCTGGCATCCCACTGGATGGTGATGGTCGCCTGCCCGGCGCTGACGGCAATGGCCCCGTCACCGCCCGGCAGGCCGGTCAGCGCCTGTTTCCAGTACTGCACATCCTGTATCGCCATCGAGCTGCCGGAGACAGCCTCTCCCAGCCCGACATTGTATTGACCGAGCAGGGCCGCGCTGCGATTGGCCCGCATCATGTCGGCGATCATGTAGCCGAACTGGGTCGCTTCTGTGCGGGTAAGCGCCGATTGATTGCTCTTGAGCGCCTGCAACTGCAGGGTCGCCATGCCGAGAATGCCGATCGACAGCACCAGCACGGCGATCATGATCTCAAGCAGAGATACCCCCTGATGTCGTTTCATATGCAGCTGGTCTCCACGATGGATGGGCGCCCGGCCGGGGTGATCGTGATGTCGCGCGATGCCTCTTGGGCACACTCCGGCGGCTGCAGAGAGAACACCAGCGCCACCTGCTGACGTCCGTCGAGAAAGCCATTGCCACTGAAGCGAACCAGCGACGTATTGCTGACCAGGGTGCCTGCGCCCATGTCGGGAAAGAGCCGCAGCAGTTCGCCGTTGTCGAGGGTGCCATTGCCGTTGCGATCGACCCAGATCTGCCAGCCCAATTCCCAGTGGTTCTGGGTCAGGTTGCTGGCGGTTGCGGAGAGCGTGACCGCGGTATTGCGGCGAATGGCTTCGGAGCGGGCGAGGTTGATGGCGGCCACGAAGTTGTTGGCCTGGCTGGTCAGCGTCATGTTGCGCAATATCGCGCTAAAGGAGGGGACTCCCAACGTCAGCAGGATAGAGATGAGCGCAACGGTGACCATCAGCTCGATGAGGCTAAAACCTGAACGCAAAAACATCCTGTTTCGCTCTGATTTTGTCGGGGAGGCTCGTTCGCATATCCATGTGCCATCAAGCCAGATGAGAAGATCATCAGCAGTCTAGACCGCAGACCTTCGCTTGCAATTCAATCTACTCAGATCTTGGACATACATCATCAAATTTCGCTGCAATCTCACCACAAACCGGACAACAAGAGTCATAAGAATCGCCCATGAAAAAGCCACCTCACAGGAGGTGGCTCAGGCACTCATGGCACTATGCCGCACGGGATGGCTGACTCAAAGGATGCGCAGCTCCGGCGGCACCTCAAACACCACATTCTCTTCCCGGCCAGGATGCTCGGTCACTATCTTGCCTCCCAGCTCGCGCAGACGAGCAATGACATTCTGAACAAGCACATCGGGGGCTGACGCACCCGCCGTGACCCCGATACGGGCAACTCCGTCCAGCCATTGCGGCTCAATCATAGAGGCGTCGTCGATGAGGTAGGCTTTGGCGCCCACCTTCTCGGCCAGCTCCCGCAGTCGGTTGGAGTTGGAAGAGTTGCGCGATCCCACCACCAGCATGGCATCCACCAGCCCGGCCATCTCCCGCACCGCATCCTGGCGGTTCTGGGTGGCGTAGCAGATGTCATCCTTGCGCGGCCCCTGGATCTTGGGGAAGTGCGCACGCAAGGCATCGATGACGTCTGACGTCTCATCCACGCTGAGTGTCGTCTGGGTGACGAAACAGAGATCGTCCGGGTTCTTCACTTTGAGTTTGGCCACATCTTCCGGCGTCTCCACCAGATACATGCCCCCCTCACTGTTCTCGTACTGTCCCATGGTGCCGATCACCTCGGGGTGGCCGGCATGGCCGATGAGCACGGCTTCGGAGCCCTTGCGACTGGCGCGATGGACCTCCATGTGCACCTTGGTCACCAGCGGACAGGTGGCATCGAACACCTTGAGGGCGCGGGATTTGGCCATCTCGCGCACGACCTTGGCGACACCGTGGGCAGAGAAGATGACGATGCTGTCATCCGGCACCTCATCCAGCTCCTCCACGAAGACGGCGCCCGCCTCCTTGAGCTTGTTCACCACGTAGCGGTTGTGCACCACCTCATGGCGGACATAGATGGGGGCACCGAACTTCTCCAGCGCGCTCTCGACGATACTGATGGCCCGGTCGACACCGGCACAGAAGCCACGGGGGTTAGCCAGCAGAATATCCATCAGTGCACCTTCTCCTCGTCATCAACCCCCAGGATCTCCACCTCGAAGGTGACGGTGTGACCGGCCAGGGGGTGGTTGAAATCGACCGTGACCGACATCCCTTCCACCGCCCGGATGATCCCGGGCAGTTCGCTGCCGTTGGGCTGGTCAAACAGAATGATGGTACCCACCTTGGGCTCAACTTCGTTACCGAATTTGGCGCGATCGAGATGGTAGATGTTGTCGGGATTGGAAAGGCCGAACGCCTCTTCCGGCGCCAGGGTAAAGCTCTTGCTCTCCCCTTCGCGCAGCCCCAGCAGGCATTGCTCGAAGCTCGGCGTCAGGCTGCCGTCTCCCATCCGCAGACGGGCAGGCTTGCCGTGCAGCGCCGTGCTGTCGGCCACCGAGCCATCTTCCAGCTTGATGGCGAAATGAAACAGCACGCTGCTGTCTGCCGCAATCGGCTGGCTCATGGTGTCACGTCCTTCTTCTCACTGCGAAAACCGTCCAGCACTATCATGGCGGCACCGATGAAGATGAAGCTGTCAGCCAGGTTGAACGCCGGCCAATGGGCGCGCTGCCAATAGAAGTCGAGGAAGTCGACCACATGGCCCAGCACCAGCCGGTCAAACACGTTGCCGAGCGCCCCGCCGATGATCAGGCTGTAGGCGATACCGCTCCAGCGCTGGGTGACCGACTGCTTGCGCAGCCAGTGGATCAGCAGGCCACAGATGGCGAACGCCAGCACGGCGAAGAACCAGCGCTGCCAGCCTCCCTGATCCGCCAGGAAGCTGAAAGCAGCGCCCTTGTTGTAGACATGGACCAAGTTGAAGAAGGGGGTGATCTCCACCCCCGGGTAGCCAAATGGCAGCAGTTTGACCACGGCGAGCTTGCTCGCCTGGTCCAGAACAAAGGCCAGCACTGCCAGCCACAGCCAACGCAGGCCGCTTTTATGTTGAGTCATGTTCATCAGGCAAATTGACGCGTTTCGCCGTCACCCTCGACGTTGGTGACGCAGCGGCCACAGATCTCTTCGTGACCCGCGATGGTACCCACGTCCTCTACATGGTGCCAGCAGCGGTCGCACTTGGCGGCGGCAGACTGGGCAACGCAGAGCCACAGGTCATCGCGCTCGGTCGCCACGGCCTCTGCCGGTGCAGCATCGACGCTGACCACCTTGGCCTTGGAGGTGAGCAGCACGAAGCGCAGCTCATCGGCCAGGGCGTTCAGACGCGCGGCCAGCTCAGGCTTGGCGAACAGGGTCAGCTCGGCCTGCAGAGAACCGCCGATGCGCTTCTCGCCACGGGCCACTTCCAGCGCCTTGTTCACTTCACCGCGCACGGTGAGGATCTCGGCCCAGAACTCGTCGTTCAGCACTTCGCCCGCTTCCAGCCCGAACAGGCCGTCGTACCACTCCTCGGTGAACACGAACTCACCGCGCTCGCCCGGCAGCAGAGCCCAGATCTCGTCGGCAGTGAAGCTCATGATCGGCGCCATCCAGCGCACCATGGCCTCGGCGATGTGATAGAGGGCGGTCTGGCAGGAGCGACGGGCCAGGCTGTCGGCCTTGGCGGTGTACTGGCGGTCCTTGATGACATCCAGATAGAAGGAGCCCATCTCGATGGAGCAGAACTGCATCAGCTTCTGGGTCACGCCGTGGAAGTTGTACTCATCGAACGCGGCCACGATCTCTGCCTGTACCGCTTTGGCACGGCCCACTGCCCAGCGATCCACCACCACCATGTCGGCAGGCGACACCATGTCGGTCGCCGGATTGAAACCGTTCAGGTTGGCCAGCAGGAAACGGGCAGTGTTGCGGATACGACGATAGGCGTCGGCAGAGCGCTTGAGGATCTCGTCGGAGACGGTCATCTCACCGGTGTAGTCAGTGCTCGCTACCCACAGACGCAGGATGTCGGCACCCAGCTTGTTCATCACGTCCTGAGGGCTTACCACGTTGCCGATGGACTTGGACATCTTGCGGCCCTGACCGTCCACGGTGAAGCCATGAGTCAGCACCTGGTTGTAGGGCGCCTTGTCTTTCATCGCCACGCCGATCATGAGCGACGACATGAACCAGCCACGGTGCTGGTCAGAGCCTTCCAGATACATGTCGGCCGGCTTGCCGTTGAACTCGGGACGGGCATCGACCACGGAGGCGTGGGTAGAGCCGGAGTCAAACCAGACGTCCAGAGTGTCGGGCACCTTCTCGTAGTTGTCGGCATCGGCACCCAGCAGCTCGGCCTTGTCCAGATCCCACCATGCCTGGATGCCGGACTGCTCGACACGCTTGGCCACTTCGTGCATCAGGCGCACGGATTCCGGGTGCAGCGCCTGGGTATCCTTGTGAACGAACAGGGAGATGGGCACGCCCCAGGTACGCTGACGGGAGATGCACCAATCGGGACGGTTCTCGACCATCGCCTGGATGCGGTTCTTGCCCCAGGCCGGGACCCAGCCACTCTGGCCATGCTGGGCAATGCCCTCTTTCTCGATACGCTCGATCTCTTCCAGTGCGCGCTGCCGAAGACCCTTCTGCTCCATGCTGATGAACCACTGGGGGGTGGCACGGAAGATGATCGGGGTCTTGTGACGCCAGCAATGCGGGTAGGAGTGGTTGAACACCTTGTGATGCAGCAGGGCGCCGCGCTCGGTCAGCACCTCGACCACGGCCGCATTGGCCTTGAACACGTGCTGGCCGGCAAACAGTTCGGTATCCGGCAGATAGACGCCGTTGCTGCCAACCGGGTTGGCGACTTCCAGACCGTACTTCTGACCGACCACGAAGTCTTCCTGACCGTGACCAGGGGCGGTGTGCACCGCGCCGGTACCGGCGTCCAGAGTGACGTGGTCACCCAGCACCACAGGCACGTCGAAGCTGTAGAAGGGGTGGTTGAAGCGCAGCAGCTCGAGTGCGGCACCCTTGGCGTAGCCCAGGTTGTGGAAGTGCTCGATGCCGGCGCGATCCATCACATCCTTCACCAGCTCGGCGGCCAGGATCAGACGCTCGGGATTGTCGCCCTCAACCTGCACCAGTGCGTAGTCGAGATCGGCATGCATGGCGATGGCGCGGTTGGCCGGCAAGGTCCACGGGGTGGTCGTCCAGATCACGGCAGAGAGCGCGCCCTTGCCGGTGTGGCCTTCGGCGCAATCAAACTTGGCGGCAACAGCAGCCTCGTCGACGGCCTTGAAGCGCACGTCGATGGAGGGGGAGTTCTTGTCGTAGTACTCCACTTCCGCTTCAGCCAGCGCGGAGCCGCAATCGGTACACCAGTGCACCGGCTTGGAGCCTTTGTGCAGGTGGCCGTTTTCAACGATCTTGGCCATGGAGCGGATGATGTTGGCTTCGGTCCCAAAATCCATGGTCAGGTAGGGGTGTTCCCAGTCACCCAGCACGCCCAGACGGATGAAGTCGGTCTTCTGCGCTTCGATCTGGGTTTTGGCGTATTTGCGGCACTCGGCGCGGAACTCGGCGGCGGAAACCTTCTCGCCCGGCTTGCCGACCATGCCTTCCACTTTCAGCTCGATGGGCAGACCGTGGCAATCCCAGCCCGGTACATAGGGGGAATCGAAGCCAGAAAGGCCTTTGGACTTGATGATGATGTCTTTGAGGATCTTGTTGACCGAGTGACCGATGTGAATGCTGCCGTTCGCATAGGGGGGGCCATCGTGCAGAATGAAAGAAGGCTTGCCCGCTTTGGCGCGGCGAATGGCGCCGTAAAGATCCTGATCGTACCAACGTTTCAACATGTTGGGTTCGCGTTTGGCCAGATCGCCACGCATCGGAAACTCGGTTTCCGGCAGATTCAGGGTGTGTTTATAGTCGCTCATCAGTCCTGGGTTCCCTTCTTTTCTAAAAGAGTGCTGGGTAAATGAAATTGTGGCAGCCCGAACCAGGCTCGGGCCGCCAGGGCATCTCGTTCGATCTGCTCTTTCAAGGCGGTGAAAGAGTCAAATTTCTGCTCTTCGCGCAGCTTGTGGCGAAGCAGCACCTTGACCTGCTGACCATATAGATCACCAGAAAAATCAAATAGATGTACTTCCAATCTGGCTTGTGTACCGCTCAAAGTCGGACGTACACCCACATTGGCGACGCCGGGGAAAGTCTTGCCGGAACATATCACTTCCACCGCAAACACGCCACCGACCGGGACAACCTGGCGTTTGAGGGCCAGATTCGCGGTGGGAAAACCTATGGTGCGCCCCAGCTTATCGCCGTGGGCCACCCGGCCGCTGATGGCATAGGGGCGACCGAGCATCAGCTCCACCTCCGCCATGCGGCCCGCTTTGAGGGCCTCACGCACCAGGGTGCTGCTGACCCGCTGGCGGGAAAGCTGGAAACTCTGGGTGCTGATCACCTCGAACCCGAAGCGCCGACCGGCCTCCTCCAGCAGGTGGAAGTCCCCTTCCCGCCCCTTGCCGAAGCGAAAATCGTCGCCGACCACCAGATAGTGCACGCCGAGTTTCTCCACCAGCAGTTGCTCGATGAAGGTGCTGGCCGCCTGCTCGGCAAAACGATGGGTGAAACGCACGCAGAGCATGCGATCGATCTGCATTCCCTTGAGGGCTTCGTACTTCTCCCGCCAACGGCTGAGACGGGCGGGCGCGGCACTGCCCGCAAACAGCTCCAGCGGCTGGGGTTCGAACAACATGACACAGGCCGGCAGGCCAAGTTGGGCGGCCTTCTCCTGCAAACGGGCCAACACTGCGTGGTGCCCCTGATGAACCCCATCGAAGTTGCCTATGGTCAATACACAGCCCCGGTGACGGGGCTTGATATTGTGAATGCCGCGAATAAGCTCCATCAGTGCCTTGTGCGTTGCTGCCATGGAAATCGGCGGATTATATATCAGGCAGCAGGCAGGGTCAGCCCTGCCGTTGACCCGATTTAGCCATCCCGCTCGCTTCTCGGACTTGGCCAGGAGCATCGCACCTCGTTGGCGGGCCAACCCGACAGCCCCTGAGACCGCCCCCATCGACCCTGTACTGTCCCCTCCCTTGCAGCTGGCTCCTTATTGCTGACCGGCTCTCAGGTGCCGTGTCCGGATCCCCAATGCCAAAAGGACAATGCCATACAGCGCTCCGCCCAGGCAGAGCAGCAGGGTCAACTCCAGGCTGGCCTTGCCCATGCTCCAGGCCCCCCATTGGGCGAGATCCGGTGACAGATAGGCCAGAAGCCCCCCCATCAAGACCGTTGCCGCCAAGAGCTTGAGGCAGAACAGCCCGGTGTTGCGGGAAGGGCGATAAACATCCTGCTGATAGAGCCCCTTGAACAGCAGTACGGCGTTAAGGGTGCCGGAGCAGGCAGTGGCGAGAGCCAGCCCCACGTAGCCGAGCGGATAGATGAAGATGAGGTTGCACACCATGTTGGCAACCATGGCCATGATGCCGATACGCACCGGCGTCCTGGTGTCCTGGCGGGCGTAATAACCGGGGGCCAGCACCTTGATGAGCATCAAGGAGAGCAGCCCCGTGGTGGAGGCCAGCAGGCTCGCACTGGACATGCTCACCTCGTGCAGACCGAACTCACCGCGCATGAAAAGTACCCGCAGTATGGGCTCGCGCAGTACGGCGATGCCGACCATGGCTGGCAAGCCGAGCAGCATCACCATGCGCACCCCCCAATCCATGGTGCGAGAGAAATCAGCCGGATCCGCATCCACGTGTTTTCTGGCCAGGGCAGGCAGGATCACCGTGCTGATGGCCACCGCAAAGAGGCCGAGGGGAAACTCCAGCAACCTGTCCGAGTAATAGAGATAGCTGATGGCACCGGTAGCCAGAAACGAGGCCAGCATGGTGTTGATCAGCAGGTTGATCTGGCTGACCGACACGCCGAACAGGGCCGGGATCATCAGGGTACGGATCTTCACCACCCCGGGATGGTGCCAACCCCACTTGGGCCAGACCAGCATGTTGAGCTGGCGCAGAAAAGGATACTGGAACAAAAACTGGACCAGACCGCCGAGGAAGACACCGATCGCCAGGGAGATCTCGGGGCGCTCCATCAAGGGCGCGATCCACCAGGCCGCTGCAATCATGGTGATGTTGAGGAACACCGGCGTGAAGGAGGACACGGCAAAACGGCCAAAGGTATTGAGAATGGCCCCCGCCATGGCGGTGAAGGTGATGAACCAGAGATAGGGGAAGGTGATCTTGAGCATCAGACTGGCCAACTCGAACTTCTCCGCCGCCGGTCCGCCGTGCAGCCAGTCCCAGAACCAGCCCCAGCCAAAGAGGGCCGTCAGGACACCGGAACCCAGCACCCCGAGCAAGGTGACCACGGTGACGATACCACCCAGGGTGCCCGCCACCGCCGCCAGCAACTCGCGAACCGCCTGCTCGTCACCGTTTTTCTTGTACTCCGTCATCACGGGCACGAAGGCCTGGTTGAATGCCCCTTCGGCAAAGAGACGGCGCAAGAAGTTGGGAATGCGATTGGCGAAGAAGAAGACGTCTGCGGCCACCCCGGCACCGAGCAAATTGGCGATGACCACATCGCGCACCAAGCCCATCACACGGGATGCCAGCGTCATTCCGGACACAATCATGCCGGATTTGATCAATTTCTTACTCAAGACGAGGCCTCTGGAACTGTCGGAAAGAAAAGAATGCTGTTAGAATCGGCCGACAGTTTAACCGTCTCCCATCTGACACACCACCGGGGGGCGGTGTTTATTTGCACAAATCATTTGACAATATGTGGTTGGGAAGGCATATTTCCGGGCCTTTTCAATACACTCGCTAAGACAGTTTTAGGAGTTTTACCTTGGCTAACATCAAATCTGCTAAGAAGCGTGCTCTTCAGTCAGAGAAACGTCGTCAGCACAACGCCAGCCGTCGTTCCATGACCCGTACCTACCTGAAGAAAGTGATCGCTGCCATCGCCTCTGGTGACAAGGCTGCTGCCACTGCCGCTTTCGCTGTTGCTCAGCCGATCATGGATCGTATGGCGACCAAAGGCCTGATCCACAAGAACAAAGCTGCTCGTCACAAGAGCCGCCTGTCTGCCCAGATCAAAGCCATGGCTTAATCAGCATCCGCTGATGAAAGCTGAAAAAACCGGCCTAGTGCCGGTTTTTTATTTGGGGTCGCTACAGTACAGTCTGTGCAACAATCCGATCATCTCGCGCACCTCATGGCTGCGCAGGGAGTAATAGACCGTCTGGGCTTCCTTCCTCGTCGCCACCAGCTCATCCCGGCGCAACACCGCCAGATGCTGCGACATGGCTGACTGGCTCAATCCCAAGACCTCGTTCAGCTCGCCGACCGACAGCTCCCTATCCAGTAACTGGCACAAGATAAACAGCCGTCGCTCATTGGCCAATGCCTTGAGCAGGGTGACGGCACGCCCGGCATTCGCTTCCATCTCTTCCAATTGCATCTCACCCTCCTCTTCCAAGACTGGCATCATAGCGCCGTCACCGTCGATTTAAAACGAGAGGCTTGCCGGCTGAATGGCCGTGAAATCCTCCTGCCCCGCAAAGAGGAAGGAGAAATCACTCTCGCATACCCGCTTGACCGCAGGATGCTGGATCATCCGCTCGGCAAAGATGACGTAATACTCCTCCATCAGATCCTGGGTTTCACCCAGCAGCATCACCTCCTCCCCCTCCAGGATCTCCTCCCGATAAATGGTCGGTGCCATGAAGATGCCCTGGTTGAAGAAGCCGAACGCCTTCATCAGCGCCGCATCGTCGAATTCTCCCAGAATGCTGGGGGAAATTCCCTGCTGCTCGAACCACTGGGTCAGTTGACGACCCATGGCGGTACGGCGGCCCGGGATGAGCAGCTTGCGCTCTTCCAGGCAGGCAGGGAAAGGCTGGGAGGGCAGAGGCGCCTTGCAGAAGAAACTGACGCCACATCCCCCCAGACGCTTGGACAGCAACCCGGCATGCTGGCTGGAGTCCACCGGGCAATCAGAGAGGATCATGTCGAGCTTGTGCTCGCTCAACTGCTCCAGGAGCAGTTCATGGGTCGACTCGAAGCAGCGCAGGTGAATGGAACCGTCATTGGGGATCACGGAGAGCAGTACCCGGCTGGCGAGACGCTTGGAGAGAGCATCGGCGATGCCCACATCGAACAGGATCTGGCTCTCCTTGCGGTAGTTGACGATATCCAGCATCTCGTAGGAGAGGCTGAACATCTTGTCCGCATAGCGAAATACCAGTTGGCCAAGCTCGGTGGCCTCAAGGGAGCGCCCCTTTCTGATCAGCAACTTGCCGCCAAGACGCTGCTCAAGCAGTTTGATCTGACCGGTCACGGTCTGTGGGGTCAAAAAGAGGGCTTCCGCCGCCTGCGTGACGGAGCCCTTCTTCTGAGTCATCCAAAAATAGTAGAGATGGTTGTAGTTAAGGTGTGACATCCGATGGGGTTCCCGCGCCAGGCGGGCTCCGGTAGCAGCTGAGTTCAACCGCCAGAATGTCATACATGTCGCTGATCGAGTCAACCTTGTTCGCGTCGAACTGTGCCTGCAGATGGGCCTTGAGACGACCGGCATCCGGCATTCGCTCGGTACAATAGCGCTTGTTGGACAGCTTGACTCGCTCGCCGGCACGACTGCTCAGTGCCCGTTCGGCGAAGGTCTCTCCGAACCGAGCTTTTACCTGTGAGTCCCCCAGCATGAGTGCGCTGTCGACCACCCCGTTGAGATAGGCAGAACAACTTGCCGAGGTGGCATCCCGCTGACAATCGACCAGGCCATTTGCCCAGATTGCAGGACTCGCCAGCATGACTAACCATCCTAGTTTTCTCATAACCCCTCCGTACTTTGATTCGCCTCCCGATTGGGCAGCGATATCCGCAGTGCGATGTAACCGATCACGGCCGCGAGTGTGGAACCTGCCAGGATCCCGAGGCGCGAGTAGCTGCCGTAGTCCAGTCCGCCATGCTCGAATGCCAGCGATGCGATAAACATCGACATGGTGAAGCCGATGCCACACAGGATGCTGACGGCAAAGATCTGTCTGAAGTTCACTCCTTGCGGCAATTGGGCAATGCCTGATTTCACAGCCAGCCAGCTGATGGTGAAAATCCCGAGCGGCTTGCCGACGAAGAGCCCCAGGATGATCCCCATGGGGAGCGGATTGAGCAGAGCCGAGAAGTAGATCCCCTCCAGCGATACCCCGGCGTTGGCGAAAGCGAACAGTGGCAGGATCAGGAAGGCGCTCCAGGGGTGCAGCACATGCTCCAGATGCTTGAGTGGCGATGCGTAACGCTTGCCGTTGAGGGGGATCATGAAGCCCACGATGACCCCCGCCAGGGTCGCATGGACACCGGACTTGAGCACGGCAACCCAGAGCACCAGGCCGACCAGCATATAGAGTCCAATCCTGTCCTCACCACGGCGATTCATCCAGAGCAAGGTCAGGGTAGCCACCACACCTATCGCCAGCGCAGTCAGCGACAGTTGCTGGGTGTAGAAGAGGGCAATGATGATGATGACCCCCAGATCGTCCATGATAGCCAGCGCCAGCAAGAAGACCTTGAGGCTGGTCGGTACCCGCTTGCCCAGCAGCGCCATGACCCCGAGAGCGAAGGCGATGTCGGTTGCGGCCGGAATCGCCCAGCCAGCACGGGTAGCCTCGTCCCCGTAGTTGAAGAAGCTATAGATGAGTGCCGGTGCCAACATCCCCCCCACGGCAGCAATGGCCGGGAAGGTTGCCTGCACCCGGGAGGAAAGCGCCCCCTCCAGCATCTCTCGCTTCACCTCGAGACCCACCAGCAGGAAGAAGATCGCCATGAAGCCATCGTTGATCCAGAGCAGCAGCGGCTTGTTGATGTCGAGCGCCGCGATGCGAACCTGTACCTCGGTATTGAGGAAGCCCTGATAGTGTTGCGCCAGCGCCGAATTGGCCAGGCCGATGGCAAGCAGGGCGGCCAGGATCAGAATGATCCCGGAAGCGGACTCCAGTTTGAGAAAACGCTTGAATACATCGCTCATATCTAACTACCCATAAAATTGCATCTTTTCAGTCTAGGGCCAGAGTAGCTCAATGAAAAATCGTTTCTAACGGCTGATAACAACGAAAAAACCGAAAGCAAAACAGATAATGCCTGCTATAAGCAGGTTATTTCCCCTTTTCAGGAGCCATCTCTCCACCCGGAATGTTGCATATTAATTCACAGAAAATGCAAAAAGGCACCCGAAGGTGCCTCTAACAGCTGAGTGTCGACTCATCGTCACCTGGGAGACGATACTCGCCCCAGGCTCATTACCTACTCAAATAGCGACAGGCGCCTTGATCCCAGGATGGGGATCATAGCCCTGGATCTCGAAATCCTCGAATCTGTAATCGAAGATGGAGTCAGGTTTGCGCTTGATCACCAGTTGCGGCAGGGGGCGCGGCTCGCGGGTGAGTTGCAGTGCCGTCTGCTCCATGTGGTTGGAATAGAGGTGCACATCGCCACCGGTCCAGACAAAGTCACCCACTTCCAGATCGCACTGCTGCGCCATCATGTGGGTCAGCAGCGCATAGCTGGCAATGTTGAACGGCAGGCCAAGGAAAACATCACAACTACGCTGGTAGAGCTGGCAGGAGAGCTTGCCATCCGCCACATAGAACTGGAAGAAGGCGTGGCAGGGTGCCAACGCCATTTTGTCCAGCTCGCCCACGTTCCAGGCGGAGACGATGATGCGGCGGGAATCCGGGTTGTGCTGGATGTCGTCCACCGCCTTCTGGATCTGGTCGATGACAGACCCATCGGCCGCCGGCCAGGAGCGCCACTGGGCACCATAGACAGGCCCCAGATCACCGTGCTCGTCGGCCCACTCGTCCCAGATGCTGACACCGTGCTCTTTCAGATAGGCGGTGTTGGTATCGCCGTTGAGGAACCAGAGCAGCTCGTGAATGATGGAGCGCAGGTGGCACTTCTTGGTGGTCACCAGCGGGAATCCCTCGGCCAGGTTGAAGCGCATCTGATGACCGAACAGGGAGACGGTCCCGGTGCCGGTGCGATCGGATTTGACGGTCCCTTCATCCAGAATTTTCTGCATCAGGTCGAGATAGGCACGCATTACTTCGCCTCCTTGGGTGCATTGCCGAACAGACGGGGCTGTTTGTAGGCGGCCCAGACCATGAGGCCCCCCGCCACTATCATCGGGGTAGAGAGGATCTGACCCATGCTGATCTCGTTGAAGTAGAGACCCAGCTGACTGTCTGGTTGACGAACAAACTCCACCAGGAAGCGGAACAGGCCGTAGAACAGCAAGAACATCCCGGAAATGGCGCCACGGGGTGGGTGCTTGCGCCAGAACAGGTTCAGGATGATGAAGAGCACCACACCTTCCAGCGCGAACTGGTAAAGCTGGGACGGGTGACGCGGCTCGGGGCCCGCCTCGGGGAAGATGATTGCCCAGGGGACATCGGTCACCCGACCCCACAGCTCGCCGTTCATGAAGTTGCCGATGCGGCCAACACCGAGGCCAAACGGAATCAGCGGTGCCACGAAATCCGCCACGGTGAAGAAGTGGCGCTGGGTTTTGTGGGCAAACCAGATCATGGCGGTGATCACCCCGATGAGGCCACCGTGGAACGACATGCCACCAGTCCATATCTTGAACAGATAGGTCGGGTCTGCGAGGAAGAGATCGAAGTTATAGAACAGCACGTAACCGATGCGCCCTCCCAGGATCACCCCGAGGAAGCCGTAGAACAGCAGATCCGAGACCTCGTTGCGGGTCCAGCCGCTATTGGGTGCATCGGCGCGGCGACCTGCCAGCCACATGGCGAAGGCAAAACCGAACAGGTACATGAGACCATACCAGCGTACCGATAATGGTCCCAAACTGAATGCTACGGGATCAATCTGCGAGAAAACCCAATATCCGTCGTGCTGCATAGGCGGCCCCAATCATAAGAAAAGCCGCATTCTCCGATCATTCTTACGCAGTAACAAGGTGGAATATCAATCGGGCAGCCTGACCTTGTGCCCAGCCCGCAGCAATCCGCCCAGACCGTGCTCTTCCAGATATCGGGCGAACAGGCCCCGCAGCACGTGAGGATTGTCATGCTTGAGACCATCCGCCATCAGCGCCTTCAACTCGCCAAGGTCGGATTGCCGCAGCACGTATTTGATACGGGAGATGTTGTGGGTATTCATGCTGAAACGGCGATAGCCCATGGCCAGCAGCAGCAGCACTCCGACCGGATCGCCAGCCAGCTCGCCACAAACAGAGACCGGCTTGTGATAGCGCTGAGAGGCATCGACCAACAGTTGCAAAGCGCGGATCACCGCGGGATGGAAGGCATCGTAGATGCTGGCGACACGGGCATTGTTGCGATCCACCGCCAGCAGGTACTGAGTCAGGTCGTTGCTGCCCACCGACCAGAAGTCGATGAGCGGCGCCATCTCCGGCAGGATGTACAGCGCGGAGGGGACTTCGATCATCACCCCGAGACTGGGGTAGCGGATCACCGCATCGCGGCTGGCCGCTTCTTCCGACACCTCGCGCCACGCCTGATCCAGCAGACGACGGGAGGCCTTGATTTCACTGACACTGCTGATCATCGGCAGCATGATGGCCAGATTGTCCAGCCCTTCGCTGGCCCGCAACATGGCCTTGAGCTGCACCAAGAAGAGTTCGGGGTGATCCAGGGTGAGCCGGATCCCCCGCCAACCAAGGAAGGGATTTTCCTCCACGATGGGGAAATAGGGCAGTTGCTTGTCCCCCCCCACGTCCAGAGTCCGCATGCAAACCGGGCGATCCCGATAGGTTTCCAGGATCCCGCGATAGCGGGCAGTCTGCTCCCACTCCGAAGGGAAGCTGTCCTGCAGCATGAAGGGGATCTCGGTGCGATAGAGCCCGACCCCGTCCGCCAGATGATTGAGGGAGATCTCGGTATCCGCACTCAGCCCTGCGTTGAGCAGCAGAGAGACCTTGGTGCCGTCGGCAGTCTCGGAGGGCTGGCTGTCGACGCTACGCACCAGGGTGTCGAGTGCCCGCTCCTCACTCAGCAGTTGCCGGTACTCGGTCAGGATCACCTGGTTGGGTTCGATGAAGAGATCGCCGCTGTAGCCATCGATGACCAGAGTGCGCCCGCCGATGTCACCGAGGGGCAGATCCACCCCCATGATGGCCGCCACCCCCATGGCACGGGCCAGGATGGCGGCATGGGAGTTGGTCCCGCCCTTGAGCGACACCACACCGCTCAGAAATTCCCTCGGGATCTCCGCAAGGATGGTGGCCGTCACTTCATCGGCGACCAGCACCACGGGTTCGCCGATGGTGAGCTGCTCGGGTTCGTCCTGCACCAGCCGGCTGATGAGCCGCTGGGCGATGTCTTTCACATCGGTGGAACGTTCCCGCAGATAGGGATCCTTCATCCCCTTGAACTGCTCTATCAGCCGATCGCTGATGAGTTTGACCGCCGAGATCGCCGTCCAGTGTTCCTTGCTGACCTTGTTGCGGATGGGCTTGATGTAGCCGGGATCGTTCAACAGGTGCAGATAGATGTCGAAGATGGCGACCGAGTCCTGGCTGTAGCTCTCGCGAAAGCGCAGTGCCAGGCTCTCCAGATCATGGCGCACTTCCTCCACCGCCAGCTCGAGACGGGCAAGCTGCTTGGCATGATCCTCGTCCTTGCGCGGCGTGATGGTATTGAGCGCCTTGCGCGGACGCCACACCCAGGCCTTGGCGATGGCGATGCCACTCGCCCCGGCAATACCGCGCAGCGGCTTGCTCCAGTCGGTCTTCTGCAGCCACCCCTTGGCCTGGGCCTGGGCGATGCGGGCAGCCAGCTGAGCCGCCAGGGTGACCATGAAGGACTCCTCCCCCTCATCGAAGAGGCGGCTCTCCTTCTGCTGCACGACCAGAATCCCCACTACCTGACGCTGATGCATGATGGGAGCGCCGAGGAAGGAGCGAAACGCCTCTTCCGCCACATCGGGCAGGAACTTAAAACTGGGGTGAGAGGGGGCATCCGCCAGGTTGATCAGCTCTTCACGCTGACCCACCAGGCCGACGATACCCTGCTCGAACGGCAGGGTGGCCTTGCCCACGGCCGATTCGGCCAGACCATCGGTCGCAGCCAGTCGATAGCGGCGCATGTCCGGCTCGGCTACATAGACGGAGCAGCAGTCCACCGTCATGGCGAGCCGGGTCTGGCTCACCAATGCTTGCAAGGCCTGTTCGAGGGTGTTGGCCTCGGCCATGCTTTCCACGATGCGTCTGAGTTCCGTCAGCAACTAGTTGTGCTCCTTAACGCGAGCGGTTGCGCCGCCCATCTTTTCGGTTAGCCTGCACCACGGGGACTGGCATGGCCAGCGGGGCAAACTCCTTCATCACCCGGCGGTAAACCTCCCGCTTGAAGGAGACGACCTGACGAACCGGGTACCAGAAGCTGACCCAACGCCAATCATCAAATTCCGGGTGACCATGACAGCCAAACTGGATCCTGGACTCTTTGCCAGGATCGAGCTGCAACAAAAACCATTTCTGCTTCTGGCCAATACAGACCGGTGAACTGTCCCAGCGGACGAGTCGTTTGGGTAAGCGATACTTCAGCCAGTTGCGACTGGTCGCCAGTATGGTCACATCGTCCTGCTTGAGGCCTATCTCCTCATACAGCTCACGATACATGGCCTGCTCCGGCGATTCACCATCATCAACCCCCCCCTGCGGAAACTGCCAGGAGTGCTGCCCATAGCGCTTAGCCCACAATACTTGTCCGTCACGGTTACAGATCACGATGCCGACATTGGGACGAAATCCGTCACCATCTATCACGTGATCACCTTATAAAGGCTGAATCTATAACGAGATTGTTCCACATTCACCCCGTGGCGGCAAACAGGGACTGTCATCTTCCATTCATGAATAACTTGGCATTTCAAGCAAAGTTATAAACAAATTGAAGGTTCATGCTAGGCAAGTTGCCCACCCAGACTGTGCATAAACCTGTGATCAAGCAGGTATATACAGTAGTTTTATACTGTGGCATTGCACGGAAGCATATCATACCCGATTCACTTAAAAACAAAATATACATTTAAATACATAAGGTTATAGTTTAATTGCTGGATCAAGATCCATGTCTTTTGCCTAAGAGGATCCTGCCTGTCAATTGTGAACAAGTTCGACTGCTCAAAGATCCACCAAGACGGATTTATCCACAGATATGGCGCATTATCTGCACCGAAATGGCGCTGAAAATCGGCGTACTCTCACATTTATTTCTGGTGCCACGCTTCCTTTCACCACTTTACGCCAGTTATCCAAGATTTCTGTGGATAACTGTGTGCAACAGCTCGCACAAACCCTTGGACAACTCGTTTATGCGGGGATCCGGCGGGCCAACATACTGGATAAATAAAGTAAAACCCTTTAAAATCATTTAGATATGTTGAATTCTGTCACCCATGTCCCCCTGTGTATAGTCGGGCGAGGATCGGTTATAAAATCAGCGATACCATGCAAGGATCCGTATTGCGATGTCTATTATCTCCAGAGGAGCCCTCATGCCTGCCAATCCCCAGTCAGAACAAGAGCTGCTCAGTCGAGCCTACGCCATGGCTGGCTTCACTCTGGCCCAGCTTGCCGCAACGGCGGGCATCCCCGTACCGCGGGATCTCAGACGTGACAAGGGCTGGACAGGGCAGTTGATCGAGTGGCAGCTGGGGGCCAGTGCAGGTAGCCGTCCCGAGCAGGATTTTCCGGATCTCGGTATCGAGCTCAAGACGATCCCCGTCGATCCTCAAGGGCGCCCGCTGGAAACCACCTTTGTCTGCGTGGCCCCCCTCATCGGGGTCAGCGGCCAGCGCTGGGAGGAGTCGAACGTGCGCAACAAGCTGTCGCGGGTGCTCTGGATCCCGGTGGAAGGCAGCCGCGACATCCCTGTCGGCGACCGTCGCGTCGGCATGCCGCTGCTATGGAGCCCGAATGAAGAGGAAGAAGGACTGCTGCGACAGGACTGGGAAGAGCTGATGGACATGATAGTGCTGGGGGAAGTGGAGCAGATCAGCGCCCGCCACGGCCAAGTATTGCAGCTGCGCCCCAAGGCGGCCAACAGCAAGGCGCTGACCCGCGCTATCGGCCGCAATGGCCAACCCATCATGACGCTACCACGGGGCTTCTACCTCAAGATCGAGTTCACCCATCAACTCCTGCAGCGCCATTTTGCCCTCCCCCTTTGATCCTGTTTATCAACATCCTTGTCATAAAGTGATATAAAAATAACCAGCGCTACTTTCTTCGCAGCCAGTGACAAGGAGTCCATATGCCGATCAACAAGCAATTCCTCAAATCGCGTCCCGAGGTAAAGGTGACCTTTGCCGTCGAAAAGGAGGCCGCCGGTGATGCCGAGCAGGTCTTGCTGCTGGGTGAATTCAGCCAGTGGCAGCCCATTGAACTGAAGAGGATGAAAAACGGGGAGTTCAAGGCGACACTCAACCTGCCGACCGATGGCCCCAGCCATTTCGAGTATTGCTATCAGCTAGTGCAACCCGATGGTGAAACTCTTTATGACAACGACTGGGAGGCGGACGACTACGTGCCTGGCCCCTTCGGGCGTGACAACTCTGTGGTGCGGGTCAGCCAGCCCAGTTGAGCCAATACCCCGCACACGGATACAAAAAAGGCTCGCCATTGGCGAGCCTTTTCACTACCTGTCGAGCTTTTCGCCGACATACCGACACCAATTCGAATCGAATTAGTTGAGCTTCTCTTTGATACGAGCAGCTTTGCCGGACAGGTTGCGCAGGTAGTACAGTTTGGCGCGGCGAACATCACCACGACGCTTCAGTTCTACACTGTGGATCAGCGGAGAGTGAGTCTGGAATACACGCTCAACACCTTCGCCGTTGGAGATCTTGCGAACGGTGAAAGCAGAGTGCAGACCGCGGTTACGCTTGGCAATCACGATGCCTTCGAAAGCCTGCAGACGCTCTTTACCACCTTCTTTAACACGAACTTGAACACGTACGGTGTCGCCCTGGGCAAAAGCCGGGATGTCGGTACGCAGTTGCTCTTGTTCAAGCTGCTGAATAATCTTGCTCATTGTCTTTCCTTACCTAGGATAAACTGAAAACTCTACTTAACGCTGTCACGCACTTCGCGGACATACTCGGCAAGAAGTGATTCTTGCTCGTCAGTCAGAGCTAGGTTGTTAATAAGTTCCGGCCTTCTCTGCCAGGTTCGTCCGAGCGATTGCTTGAGTCGCCAGCGCCGAATCACTTCGTGATTGCCGCTTGTCAGCGCCTCGGGCACCGTCAGCCCATCCAACACCTCCGGCCGAGTATAGTGGGGATGATCCAGCAGGCCATCCGTGAAGGAGTCCTGCTCGGCACTGGCCTGATCACCCAAGACCCCCGGGACCAGACGCGAAACCGCATCGATCAGGGTCATGGCAGGCAACTCGCCACCACTTAACACGTAATCTCCGATAGACCACTCTTCGTCGACTTCGGTTTGTATCACGCGCTCATCGATACCTTCGTATCGACCGGCGACCAGAATCAGTTTCTGATTCGTCGCCAACTCGGTCACGCCCGCTTGAGTCAGCTTGCGTCCCTGAGGAGAGAGATAGATGACTTTCGCCCCGTCTCCCGCCGCTTGCTTGGCTGCATGAATGGCATCACGCAGCGGCTGAACCATCATCAACATGCCGGGCCCACCACCATAAGGACGATCATCGACCGTACGGTGTTTGTCGTGGGTGAAGTCCCGAGGGTTCCAGCACTCAATCTGCAGCAGGCCACTCTTGACGGCCCGACCCGTTACCCCGTGCTCGGTAATGGCTCGGAACATTTCCGGGAAGAGGCTAATGACCCCAATCCACATAAGAAACCTCCGGCACCCGTGTTAGCGCGGGAAACTAGAAACCAGGATCCCAATCAACTTCGATTGTTCGAGCAGTCAGATCAATATTCTTGATCACCTGCTCTTCCAGGAACGGTATCAACCGCTCCTTTGCACCAAAGGCATCTTTTACATTGGCCTCAACCACCAACACATCGTTGGAGCCGGTTTCCATCAATTCGGTCACCTTGCCCAGGTCGTATCCCTTGGTGGTTACCACGGTGCAACCAATGAGGTCACGCCAGTAGAACTCCCCTTCGGGCAACGCAGGCAACAGATCGGCGGGGACGCCAATCTCGACGTTGGTCAATGCCAGGGCATCCTCACGCACATCGATACCATCGAGTTTGCAGATCAGACCCTTGTTATGACGCTTCCAGGATGACACCCGGATTTCACGCCACGCCCCGTTCTGATTGATCAGCCAGGGGTTGTAATCGAAAATCGCTTCGGCAACATCGGTGAAGGAGTTCACTTTAAGCCAGCCCTTGATCCCGTAAACGGTCCCCAGGGTGCCCAGAACTACAGGTTTTTCCACCTTAACTCCCTACCGTTTGGCTGATTAAGCAGCTTTGGCAGCGTCTTTGATCAGCTTGGCAACGCGGTCAGAAACAGCGGCACCAGTAGCAACCCAATGCTCGATACGAGCCAGGTCCAGGTTCAGCTTTTCAGCGTTACCAGCAGCAACCGGGTTGAAGAAAC
The DNA here is from genome assembly GCF_027705325.1 of Aeromonas sp. QDB18. NCBI lineage: Bacteria > Pseudomonadati > Pseudomonadota > Gammaproteobacteria > Aeromonadales > Aeromonadaceae > Aeromonas > Aeromonas sp. QDB18. Next base: position 19,182 of record NZ_JAPDBQ010000013.1, on the reverse strand, counting down.
CGACGCGCTCGATGAAACGACCGTCACGGGCGTTACGGCTGTCAGCAACTACTACCTGGTAGAACGGACGCTTTTTCGCGCCACCACGTTGTAAACGAATGGTTACCATATCGTCCTCATAAACATCTAATGAACAAGGCCTGCAAATACGCAGACCCTAGCTTAAAATAAGCCGCGTAATTCTACTTGGATTCGTAATAATTGCAACCAAGCCAGCTATTTTTTGCGCAGGGATTGGCATGAAAAAGGCTCACCGGGGTGAGCCTTTCTACCTGACCAGCAGGAAAATCAGAACGGACCGCGACCGCCACCACCGAATCCGGGGGGCAGCATGTTCTTCATCTGGCCCATCATCTTGCGCATGCCGCCCTTGCCGGACATTTTCTTCATCATGCGCTGCATCTCGGTGAACTGCTTGAGCAGCTTGTTCACATCCTGGACCTGCATGCCGGAGCCCGCAGCGATGCGGCGCTTGCGGGAGCCCTTGATGAGATCGGGATGGGCACGCTCTTTCGGCGTCATGGAGCTGATAATGGCCTCCATCCGCACGGTGAGCTTGTCATCCATCTGATCCTTGATGTTGTCCGGCAGGCCGGACATGCCAGGCAGCTTGTCGAGCATCCCCATCATGCCACCCATGTTGCGCATCTGGGCCAGCTGCTCACGGAAGTCTTCCAGATCGAAGCCCTTGCCACTCTTGACCTTGCTGGCCAGCTTGGCCGCCTTCTCTTTATCGACGTTGCGCTCCACCTCTTCGATGAGAGAGAGCACATCCCCCATACCGAGGATGCGGGAGGCGAGACGATCCGGGTGGAACGGCTCCAGCGCGTCGGTCTTCTCGCCCATACCGATGAACTTGACCGGTTTGCCGGTGATGTGGCGCACCGACAGTGCGGCACCACCGCGGGCATCACCGTCTGCCTTGGTAAGGATCACACCGGTGAGCGGCAGCGCCTCGTTGAAGGCCTTGGCGGTATTGGCAGCATCCTGGCCTGTCATGGCATCCACCACGAACAGGGTTTCGACCGGCTTGATGGTGGCGTGCAGATCCTGGATCTCCGCCATCATTTCGCCATCGACGTGCAGACGACCGGCAGTATCGACGATCACCACGTCATAGAACTTCTTGCGCGCCTGATCGATGGCGGCAGTGGCAATGGCGATCGGTTTCTGGCTGGCATCACTCGGGAAGAAGTCGACACCGATGTCGCCCGCAAGTGTCTCAAGCTGCTTGATCGCCGCCGGACGGTAGACGTCCGCACTGACCACCAGCACCTTCTTCTTGCTGCGCTCCTTGAGCAGTTTGGCCAGTTTGCCGACCGTAGTGGTCTTACCGGCCCCCTGAAGACCTGCCATCAGGATGATGGCCGGCGGCTGGGCAGCCAGGTTGAGCTGTTCGTTGGCCTCCCCCATCACGGTGACCAGTTCGCCATGGACGATCTTGATGAACGCCTGGCCCGGGCTCAGGGATTTGGCCACTTCCTGGCCCACGGCTCGTTCCTTGACGCGCGCCACGAAATCGCGCACCACCGGCAGGGCGACGTCCGCCTCGAGCAACGCCATGCGGACTTCGCGCAGGGTATCCTTGATGTTCTCTTCGGTCAGGCGGCCGCGGCCGCTGACATTGCGCAGGGTGCGCGAGAGTCGTTCAGTCAAATTTTCAAACATGACGCTTTCCGGTTCTTGGCGTGACACTGGGGGCATTATACCCCGGTCAGCACTCTAGGGACGATTACTCGCCGCTTGCCGCGGCGGCCTGCCATCGAACGGGCAGGTCAACAAATGGAGGGCAGTATACCTCAGTCAACGCCGGAGGACGATTATTCGCCGCACGGTGGCCATCAACGCCTACTTATATGTGGGCAGTTAGCCTCTGGCACAACTGGCGAGCATATCTTGTGCAAGGTATACTGCCCCTCTTATCCATAAAGCTTGTTTGACAACGACCTGGTTATGATCGTGATCTCTGTTCTGGCCCTGGCGTTTTACCTGCTGGCCATCATCGCCTCACTGCACCTGCTGCTCAGCGCCAAGCCCGTCGGGCAAGTATCGCTGTTCGCCTGTGTCGGCCTGGCCCTGACCGCCCATGGCATGGCGGTGGGCAGCGAAGTGCTGGTCACCCATTCCGGCCAGAATCTCAGCATGTTGAACGTGGCGTCCCTGGTCAGCCTTATCATCAGTTGCTTCATGACCTGCGTCACCCGACGCTTCAACGGCTGGATCCTGCTGCCCGTCGTCTACAGTTTTTCAGCCCTGCTGCTGGCGGCCAGCGCGCTCATTCCCGGGCGCTACATCACCCATCTGGAAGCGCACCCCCAGTTACTGCTGCACATAGGCCTCGCGCTGATGGCCTATTCGGTACTGATGATCGCCTGCTTGTTTGCCCTCCAGCTTGCCTGCCTGGACAGGCAACTGAAATCCAGAAAGATCAGCCACCTGCCAGCCATGCCACCCCTGATGACGGTGGAGAAGCGCCTGTTTCAGCTCATTTCCGCAGGTCTGCTGCTGCTGACCCTCTCCATCGCATCCGGCCTGTTCTTCCTGGAAGACATGTTTGCCCAGGGCAAATCCCACAAGGCCATCCTCTCTATCCTGGCCTGGTGCGTCTACGCTCTGCTGCTCTGGGGTCACCATACCCGTGGCTGGCGCGGCCGCAAGGTCATCATGCTGAGCCTCATCGGCAGCTTCATCCTGACACTGGCCTATTTTGGCAGCCGTTTCGTCAAGGAAGTGCTGCTTAGCTGACACACGAACATTCCCCAACCATCCTTACAGGAGCCCTTCTTGGACAGTATCTCAACGAGTACATTGCTGATTGTTCTCGTTATCTTGATCCTTTTGTCAGCCTTCTTCTCCAGTTCCGAAACCGGTCTAATGTCGCTCAACCGCTACAAGCTGCGGCATCTGGCCCAGACCAAGCACAAGGCTGCCCGCCGGGTCGAGAAGCTGCTGGCCAGGCCGGACCGCCTGCTTGGCCTCATTCTCATCGGCAACAATCTGGTCAACATCCTGGCCTCCGCCATCGCGACCATCGTCTGCATCCGGCTGTTCGGGGATCTCGGCGTCGCCATTGCCACCTTCGGGCTGACCCTGGTGGTGCTGGTATTCGGGGAAGTCACCCCCAAGACACTGGCGGCCATGTTCCCCGAGCGGATAGCCTACCCTGCCTCCTGGATCCTCAAGGGGCTGATGGTGCCGTTCACCCCCCTTGTCTGGCTCATCAACAGCATCACGAACCTGCTGCTGAAACTCTTGCGTCTAGAGCACAACAAGGATGACTCCCTCAATTCCGAAGAGCTGCGCACCATCGTCAACGAGGCGGGCAATCTCATTCCCAAGCACCACCAGGAGATGCTGATAAGCATCCTGGATCTCGACAAGATGACGGTGGAGAACATCATGGTCCCGCGCAGCGAGATCTCCGCCATCGACATCAATGACGACTGGAAGATCATACTGCGCCAGCTGGCCCACTGCGCCCACACCAAGATCCTGCTCTATCGCGACAATATCGATGACGTCGTCGGCTTCCTGCACTCACGGGATGCCCTGAGACTGGTCGCCCGGGATCAGTTCAGCAAGTCCAGCCTGCTGCGGGAAGTCGACCCCATCTATTTCATCCCCCAGGGGACCCCCCTCAACGTGCAGTTGGCCAAGTTCCAGCGCAACAAGGAGCGAATTGGCCTTATCGTCGACGAATATGGCGATATTCAGGGGCTGATCACCCTGGACGACATCCTGGAAGAGATTGTCGGTGACTTCACCACCTCCATGACACCGACCCCGAGTGACGAGATCCATCCCCAGCCGGACGGCTCCTTCCTGGTCGAAGGCTCCGCCAGCATCCGCGAGCTGAACAAGGAGATGGACTGGCACCTGCCCATGGACGGCCCACGGACCCTCAATGGCGCCATCCTGGAGTACCTTGAGGAGATCCCCCAACCCAACATCAGTGTCAGGCTGGCGGGCTACCCTATCGAGATTCTCGAAGTGGAGAACAACATGGTGAAGATGGCAAGGATCATGCCGCACCTGTACCGGGACGATTCAGAGTACGAGGATTGAAAAAAGGCTGCCGATGGCACAATGCTGTTCAGATAAGCACTTTTTTGACTGATTATTCATAAATTGGATTTGAGTTGAGGGGGCAAGGCTGTGTCCAGTCGATCTTCCTCCAGCCTTTATCCAGCGGGGCTTGCAATAGAAAGAGGGAGGCATCATGCCTCCCTCGCTTTTTTGTCCTGATACTACGTGGACTGGAACTCAAATTCTCTTAAGTGAACAGCATTGTGCCGATGGCAGCCTTTTTGCTTCACTCGCTCTCGTCATCCGGCTCCAGCACCAGAGTGGGGATGAGCTCACCGAACACCTGCTGCAACTCGTCACGGTTTGCCAGCAAATCCTGCAGCGTATAACCATCCATCACCGCGAGGAAGGCGTTCATCGCCTCCTTCAAGGCACTCTTGAGCAGACAGACGGAGACGATATGGCAGACCGGGGAGCTGCAGTCGATCCCGTCCAGATTGCCTTCCAATGCCCGGATCACTTGCCCGATATTGATCTCGTCGGGGGAGCGCGCCATGCGGATGCCACCATTCTTGCCGCGTTGTGACTGTAGATAGCCCAGTTTCACCAACTGGTTCACCACCTTCACCATGTGGTTGCGGGATACGTCGTACAAGGCGGATACCTTGGCCACGCTCGACAGTTCCCCCTCCGGCAGGGTAGCCAGATAGAGCAGGGCTCTCAATCCAAAATCGGTATAGCTCGTTAGTCTCATAGTGCCTGTAGCGCCTAGCGCGAAGAATTGATGATTGATCCAGATCAATTAAACATTTAGGATGCAACTTAATAAGTGACATTCCAGATGTTCAATTAGAAAGGACCTCCTATGTTAGACCAAGCCACCATCGCCGTCATCAAGAGCACCATTCCTTTGCTCGAATCGGCGGGCCCTGACCTCACACGGCACTTTTATCAGCGCATGTTCAGCCACAATCCCGAGTTGAAGGATCTCTTCAACCTGGCTCACCAGCGTAGCGGGGGACAGCCCTTGGCACTGTTCAGTGCGGTGGCGGCCTATGCTAGGAACATTGACAATCTGGGGGCCCTGGCCGGAGCCGTTGAACGCATCGCCCACAAACACACGGGTTTCCTGATCCAGCCGGAACAATATCACATTGTGGGTAGTCATCTCTTGGCCACGCTCAAAGAAATGGGTGGCAACGCTGTCACGGAGGAGGTCCTTACCGCCTGGGGCAAGGCGTACGGTGTGCTGGCCGACATCTTTATCGGCCGGGAGAGCGAGCTCTATCGGGAGAAGGCAAGCCAGGACGGTGGTTGGCAGGGAACCCGCCCTTTCATCATCAAGGAGAAGCGTCAGGAGAGTGAACTCATCACCTCTTTCGTCCTGGCACCCCTCGATGGCAACCCCGTGTTGCGTTTCAAACCGGGGCAATATCTCAGTATCAAGCTGGTTCATCCCGCCCTCGAGCATCAGGAGATCCGCCAGTACTCCCTCTCGGACGCCCCCAATGGCCGCGACTACCGCATCAGCGTCAAGCGCGAACCCAGGGGTCAGGCCTCCAACCTGTTGCATGATCATCTTCACATCGGTGACACGGTCGACATCATGCCGCCGGCCGGCGACTTCTTCCTGCAAGAGGTGACAGACACGCCCGTGGTGCTGATCTCCGCCGGGGTCGGCCTCACCCCCATGCTGAGCATGCTCAACCACTTGCTGGCCGAGGGCCCGGATATGGATATTCGCTGGCTTCACGCCTGCGAACACGGCGCCCACCACGCGTTCAGGGACGAGATCCGGGCAAAGAGCAGGCAACACGGGAAACTGGAGAGCCGGATCTGGTATCGGGAGCCGGGGGAGCAGGATGTCAAAGGAGAGGATTACGACTTCAGCGGCACTCTGGCACTGGAGCAGGTCACCGACCTCATTCCGGCCGACGCCCACTACTATTTCTGCGGCCCTGTCCCGTTCATGAAGGCAGTCAAAGCTCAGCTGGAGAATGTGGGCGTGCCTGCCGAGCGGATGCACTACGAGGTCTTCGGCCCCCATCAGGGCCTCTGATCCCTCCCCTGACCGGGAAAATGCACAAGGCCCACAAGCACAGCTTCGTGGGCCTTGTAATATCAAAGCGGGCTACCAGAACTCAGTGCATCGCCTTGGCACGGGCGATGGCATTGGCGGGCATCCGGTTGCCGAGCCGGCTGAGCAGGCTCGCCGCCTTCTGGTGCATGGCCTTGTCACCGATGACGGCGCCGTGCAGCCAGTGATACGCCTCCTCGTAATCCAGCGGACTCCCCATGCCCTGCAGCAACATCTCCACCCACTCCATCTGTGCCCGTAAGAAGCCGAGGCTCGCGGCTTCCCGCATCAGGGTCTCGGCCCGCACCAGATCCTTCTGAACCAGGATCCCCTTCCAGTAATAGCGGCCAAGCTGTTCCAGCGCCGGCGCCAGCCCCTGGTTGGCGGCCTCCCACATGTACTGCACCCCGATCTGGGCGTCCGGCTTGGTGCAAACCCCCCACGCCAGCATGTCTCCCCAGAGGAACTGATAGGCAGGGATCTTCATCACCGAGGCCCTCGCCTCGATATCCTGGGTGAGCTGGCACCTGTCCTGCTTCACCCGGGCCAGATGGCGCCCCTGCTCTATCCAGTTGAGCAGTTCGTCCTGGCGATAGAGCGGCACGGCCTGCAACTCTCCCGCAGCAGCGGATGCCTGCGTCGTCGCCCTGGGCAGCGGCGCAGCTGCCGGTGCGGACGGCACAGGTGCGGATGCGGATGGCGCCTGGGCTGGAACTGCTGACACAGGGAGGGATGGCGTGGCGACAGAAGAGGCTGGCGTCAGGGCTGGCTGGGCCGATGATGAGGCCGGTGACAAGGATGCAGACGCCGCGGATGGCGGCGCGGCTGCAGCCGCCACCGCCTGGGTGGGCGCGGCGGCCGAGGTGGACTCCGCCCCCTGCAAGGGTAAGCTGCACACACCGATAATGGCGATGAGGGTTCTTGGTTTTATCATAGGGATCTCCTGCTGCCTTCTGTTATCGGCAGCCAGGGCCATCTCCTTAGCCCGCTACACCCAACCCCGAAAATGACAAAGGGGAGCCTGGGCTCCCCTTGCGGTCGACGTAGAGACTTACTTGACGAAGTCGACGCCCAGCTGGATGTCAGCCTTCAGGGTGGCCAGCATGCTGTCCATCGCTTCCTGCTCGAAGGCGCTCAGCTTGCCGTAGTCCAGCACGGTTTCGACGCCGTTCTTGCCGAGCAGCACCGGCTGCGCGAAGAAGGTGGCGTGCTCACCGTTGCCTTCCACATAGGCACACTCGATGACGTTGGCTTCCCCTTGCAGACCCTTGATGAGCGACAGACCGAAACGGCAGGCTGCCTGACCCATGGAGAGAGTGGCGGAACCGCCACCGGCCTTGGCTTCCACCACCTCGGTACCGGCATTCTGAATGCGCTTGGTCATGGCAGCCACTTCCTCAGCGGTGAAGCTGGCGCCTTCAACCTGGGAGAGCAGCGGCAGAATGGTCACGCCACTGTGACCGCCGATGACGTTGACACGTACCTTGTCAACGTTCAGGCCCTTGGCTTCGGCCACGAAGGTCTCGCCACGGATCACATCCAGGGTGGTCACGCCGAACAGGCGACGCTTGTCATAGACACCGGCTTTCTTTAGCACTTCGGCGGCGATGGCGACCGTGGTGTTGACCGGGTTGGTGATGATGCCGATCAGTGCTTTCGGGCAGGAAGCAGCACACTTTTCCACCAGGTTCTTGACGATCCCGGCGTTGATGTTGAACAGGTCGGAACGGTCCATGCCGGGCTTGCGCGCCACGCCGGCAGAGATCAGCACGACATCGGCGCCGACCAGAGCCGGGCTCGGATCTTCACCGCAGAAACCTTTTACTTTCACGTCAGTCGGGATGTGGCTCAGGTCCGCCGCCACGCCCGGAGTGACCGGGGCAATGTCATACAGGCTCAGTTCGGAACCGGCAGGCAGGCGGTTTTTCAACAGCAGAGCGAGGGCTTGGCCGATGCCACCGGCGGCACCCAGAACGGCAACTTTCATGATCAACTCCATGTCTAAGCGTAGGTTTAAGGTTGTTTCTAGTTGGGTTAATGCTGATTCTTATTGTGCGCCTCACCTTAAAGGATCCCCTCCTAAAAAACAATCTGATAACAGTTGTAATCACGGGTTCTGTGAGCCAGGGAACAAGCGGCGATGAAAGCGGAGAGGAATATGCGATAAATGGGAGGAAAGACACAGATTTCCTGTGCTCCCCTCACCATTAAGAGGTAAATGTGACTGCTTCAGGACTGGAAAGCCAGTGCCCGACGCTCACACCAGCGGAAACCAATTGTTAACAATCCATTCATGGTCAGATAGAGCGCTCCGGCCACGGTAAACACCGCCAGGGTGTCATAGGTCTGGGCGTTGAGACGCTGGGCCAGCCCCATGATGTCCATGATGGTGATGGTACTGGCGAGCGAACTCCCCTTGAGCACCAGGATCACCTCGTTGGAATAGGCGGGGACCAGCCGACGGGCGGCATGGCGGGCCTTCATCCACAGGGTCTGTCCGGCGGAGAAGCCGAGCGCACGGCAGGCCTCCACTTCACCGGCGGGGATGGCGTCGAGCGCCCCCTTAAACAGCCGGGTGGAGTAGGCTGCGGTATTGAAACCGAGCGCCAGCACGGCGCAGAACCAGGGTTGCTTGAGCAGCGGCCAGAGCGGCCCCGCCTTGAGCCATTCAAACTGACCAGGCCCGTAGTAGATGAGGAAGATCTGGATGAGCAACGGCGTACCGGTAAAGACCAGTACCCAGAGCTGCACCAGCTGGGTCGCCACCGGAATGCGACGCTCCAGCACCCAGGTCATGCCGGCCGCCATCAGCACGCCCAGGAGCAAGCTGAATGCGGTGAGCTGCAAGGTGATCGCCAGCCCTCCCAGCAGGGTCATCAGGTAATCCTGCATGGTCAGCCTCCGTAACGGCGGGTATAGCGGGACGCCTGCTTCAAGCCGAATTCACTCACCAGACTGATGGCCAGATAGATGAGGGCGGCAGCGGCGTACCAGGTGAAGGGTTGATAGGTGCTGGCCGACGCCATCTGTGCCTGACGCATCATCTCGTTTACCCCGATGAGGGAGACCAGAGCGGTGTCTTTGAGCAGCACCAGCCACTGGTTGCCGAGCCCGGGCAGGGCGTGACGCCAGGCCTGGGGCAGCACGATGCGAAAGAAGGTGTGCCCCTTGCCCAGGCCGAGCGCCTGCGCCGCCAGCCGCTGCCCCGTGGGCACCGCATTGAGGGCGGCACGCAGGGTCTGGGTGGCGTAGCTCGCAAACAGCAGGGAGAGCGCCAGCACACCGCAGGCGAACGGGCTGAACTCCACATACTCCCCGGTGATGAGGAACAGCACCTGGGTCGAGCCGAAGTAGATGAAGAGCACCACCAGCAACTCGGGCAGACCACGGATCAAGGTGGTCAGGGTGGCCACGGGCCACACCAACGCACGCTGCTTGCTCAACTCAGCCGCACTGAATGCCAGTGCCAGCACCATGCCACCGACCAGGGATGCCAGGGCCAGCCCGAGGGTCATCCAGGCTGCATCCAACAACAGGCTCAACATGGCTTACTGCGCGAAGTACTTGTCATAGATCTTCTGATAGGTGCCGTTGGCCTTGATCTCGGCCAGCCCCTTGTTCAGCTGGGTCAGCAGTTCCTGGTTGCCCTTGGCCACCGCGATGCCAAAACCGGTACCGAAGTACTTGGCGTCGGTCACCGGGGTACCGACCACGGCGTATTCCTTGTGCTGCTTGAGCCAGTCGGCGGCCACCGCCGTATCGGCAAACACGCCGTCAGTGCGGCCATTCATCATGTCGAGGAAGGCGCTCTGGTAGCTGGCGTAGGGCACGGTCAGCAGACCCTTGCTCACCCAGTTGTCCACCAGATAGGACTGGTGAGAAGTGCCGTTCTGCACGCCAACTGTCTTGTCCACCAGATCGTCCGGCCCCTTGAAGGTCTCTTTCTTGGCGACGAACACCGCGGAGTTCTCGTAATAGATGTCGGAGAAGTCGACCTGGGCAGCCCGCTCCGGGGTCACGTCCATGGCGGCGATGACGGCGTCATAGCGACGGAACTTGAGGCTGGGGATCAGGCTGTCGAAGGCCTGGTTGTGGAAGCTGCACTCCAGCTTGGCCTGCTCGCAGACCGCGCGGGCCAGATCGATGTCAAACCCCTGGAACTCGTTCTTGTCATCCAGGTATTCGAACGGCGCATAGGTTGCCTCGGTGGCGAACTTGATCTCTTTGGCCAGCACAGAAGTGCTCAGCAGACCCATGGCGGCGATCAGCAACAGACTCTTTTTCATGACAGCTTCCTTATCGACTCAATATCAATGCATCAAGAATTCGGCAAACCGGCTGGTTTGCGGGGACTGGAAGATGGCGGCGGTGCCGGATTCGATGATCCGCCCCTTCTCCAGATAGATCACCTGACTGGCCACCTTGCGGGCGAACTCCACTTCGTGGGTCACCACTACCTGGGTGATGCCGGTCTGGCTCAGGGTGCGGATGATCTCCGCCACCTCTTTGGTAATTTCGGGATCCAGGGCAGCCGTCGGTTCGTCAAACAGCAGCACCTGGGGATCCATCATCAGGGTCCGGGCAATCGCGACCCGCTGCTGCTGGCCACCGGAAAGCCGTGCGGGCCAGGCGTCCCGTTTGTCGGCCAGTTGCAGCTGGGCCAGCAGATAGGCCCCTTTCTCGATGGCCGCCTCGCGGCTCATGCCGAGCACCTTGACGGGCGCTTCAATCAGATTCTCCATCACGGTGAGGTGCGGCCACAGATTGTACTGCTGGAACACCATGCCCACCTTGCGGCGCAGCGCCTGTGCCTGACGGTTGAATTCGGCAGTAGAGAGGCTGGACGGGAAAGAAAATTCACTGTCTGCGATGCGCAACACACCGGCATCCGGCGTGTCCAGCAAGTTCATCATGCGCAGCAGAGAGCTCTTGCCTGCCCCGCTCGGGCCCAGCAATACCAAGGTCTCGCCGGGAGCAGTCCGAAAGCTCACCTGCTGCAGTACCGGCACCTTGTGCCAGGATTTTTCGATGCCGATTAATTCGATACCCATACAGCCCAATTGAATAAGTTTTCAAAATTTCGTCCTGATTCTAGCGCCAGCATAAGTTGATGCAAGCTATATTTGAATCAATATGCAGAACAAGCGCCGCTTCCTTGCCAAAACAGGCATATGAATGCAAAATAGCAGCGCTGTTCGTATCTACCGCCTGAGCGTGACAGGCGGTCACTCCCCTCATTCGTGAGTCCAAGATGAAACATAACGACAAGCAAGAAAAACTGGCCAAGGCCTTTAAAGCCTTGCTGAAAGAGGAGCGTTTCGGCTCCCAGGCAGAGATAGTGACTGCCCTGCAAGAGATGGGCTTCGAGAACATCAACCAATCCAAGGTCTCGCGCATGCTGAGCCGCTTCGGCGCCGTTCGCACCCGCAATGCCAAGATGGAGATGGTCTACTGTCTGCCGGTGGAACTGGGCGTGCCCACCACCTCCAGCCCCCTCAAGAACCTGGTGCTGGATGTCGACCACAACGGCGCTCTGGTGGTGATCCACACCAGTCCCGGCGCAGCCCAGCTGATCGCCCGCCTGCTTGACTCCCTCGGCAAGGCCGAAGGGATCCTCGGCACCATCGCCGGTGATGACACCATCTTCATCACCCCGACCAGCGATACCGACATCGAGGAGCTCTACCTCTCCGCCCTCGAGCTGTTCGAGCAGACGCCCTGATCCGATCGCCTTGGGCGATCCGCACAAAAATCCCGGCCTTGGCCGCAATGCTGTTCAGATAAGCACATTTTTGACTAATTATTCATAAATGCGACTTGAGTTGGGGGAGCAAGGCTGTTTCCAGTCGATGTTCCTTCAGCCTTTATCCAGCGTGGCTTGCAATAGAAAGAGGGAGGCATCATGCCTCCCTCATTTTTTAGCCCTGATACTACGTGGACTGGAACTCAAATTCTCTTAAGTGAACAGCATTGCGGCCTTGGCCGGGATTTTTTGTTTTGAGCGGTCGGCAGGCCGGGTTTATTTGCCCTCGGCCACCAGAAAATCGACGGAAGGGGCGAAGAAGGCCGCGCCGGTCACCGCCCGGGTGAAGCGCAGCAGGTGGTCGAAGTGGCTGCCTTCCCCTTTGTACATGCTGGCCAGCATGGCGTTGAAGTGCAGCGGCGTGCGGCAGCAGGAGATGAAGTAGAGCCCCTGCTCGCTCATGGTGCCCCAGGGCATGCTCTGGCGCAGGATCTCCATGGACTCCCCCTTCGGGGTCTTGAGGTTGACCCGCTTGATGTGGGAGGTGAGCGGCTTGTCGGCGGACTCGTATTCGATGTTGTCGACCTTGGTGCGGCCTATGATGTCTTCCTGCTCCTTCAGGGCCAGCTTCTCCCAGTCGCTCATGGCGTGGACCCAGCGCTGCACGTGGATGTAGGAGCCACCGGCGAACTCGCCGCCGTCCAGCAACGCCACCTCGGCTCGGTGCTCATCCTGCGGGTTCTCGGTGCCGTCGACGAAACCGGTCAGATCCCGGCAATCCTGGTTGCGAAAACCGCGGACTTCCTCGGCCAATTCAACAAGCCCGGCCAGCAGGGCCATGACGCGATGACCGGCATGATGCAGCACGTCCACCCGATCAGCACGCAATTGTACGAAGAGATCGAACGGGGTATTGGGGGCCTCCTGACCGTTGGCGGATTGCGCCATGAAACCGCGGAACTGGGGCGGCCGGGCGGCAGGATAGAGATCATCCCAGGCGTCGGCCCCGACGGCGACCAGACCGCTGAAAGCCGCATCGGGGAAGTCGGCGCTCACCGCCTCCCAGAGTGCTGGCAGGCTGGCAAGGCGGGAGGTCAGGGCAGCGGCGTCACCGGTGCGATTGAACATCAGATAGAGGGCGTGCAGATTCGGCTCTGCGCAGATCCCGGCTTGGGCTTTCATGTCTCTCTCCAAGTGCGTTGGCTATGGGCGTGGCGCGATTATAAACCAGCGCGCTTCCAGTTCATTGATTTCATGACAATACCACGCACTCAGGGCAAGGGGTCAAACAACACCAGGGCATGAGGCGCCACGGTCACCCGCGCGCGCTCCCCTTCCAGGGGCTCACCGATGCTGGCTTCCAGTTGCTGGCCGCCACACTCCACCAGTACCCGGCAGTGATGGCCCAGGAACTGTTGCTCACGCACCCAGAGCTCACCGTCATCCGCCGCCGTCAGCGCCAACTGCTGGGGTCTGAGCATGAGCTGCAGCCGCTCCCCCACCGCGCGGCCATGGGGCTCCTGACCGCAGATGGTTCCAAGGAGGGTCTGCACGCAGTGGCTGTCCACCACCTCGGCCGCCAGATAGTTGACCCCGCCGAGAAACTCCGCCACGAAGCGGTTCCCGGGGCGGCGATAGAGCTGCTCCGGCTCCCCCACCTGCTCGATGCGACCGGCGCGAAACAGGGCCAGCCGATCGGCGAAGGCGAAGGCCTCTTCCTTGCTGTGGCTGACGAAGATGGCGCCAATGCCCTGCTGTTTGAGCAGGGTGCGGATCTCGAGGATCAGCTTCATCCGCACCTGGGTGTCGATGTTGGAGAAGGGCTCGTCCAGCAGCATCAGGCGCGGCTTGCACACCAGGGCGCGGGCGATGGCCACCCGCTGCTGCTGGCCGCCGGAGAGCTGATGGGGATAGCGCTCCCCCAATCCCTGCAGGTTGACCAGCGCCAGCGCCTCTTCCACCTGCTGCAGGCGGCTGCCGCGATCCTGCCCGGTCAGGCCGAAGCCGACGTTCTCGGCCACCGTCAGGTGAGGAAAGAGAGCGTAATCCTGGAAGATCATGCCGATATGGCGGGCCTCCGGCGGCACACTCACGCCGGGGGCATCGAGCAGGGTCTCTCCCAGCCGGATCTCCCCCTGGGCCAGGGGCAGCAGACCGGCCACCGCCTTGAGCAGCGTGGTCTTGCCACAGCCGCTGGCCCCCAGCAGACAGACGATCTCGTTGTCGGCCACCTGCAGGGAGAGCTGCTCCAGCACGGGGCGGCCATTGTAGTGACAGCTGACCTTCTCGATATTCAGGCAGGACAAGGTTCTTTTCCTCTCGCGTAGTGATGCCGGACGGGGCCGCTCAATGGCCTGGACCATCCAGGGTACGGTTTATCCACAGCAGGGGAATCAGCCCCACCAGCACGATGACGATGGCACCGAGCGCCCCCCGCTCCAGCATCTCGTCCGAGACGAACTGATAGACGTGGGTCGCCAGGGTTTCGAAGTTGAACGGCCGCAGCAGCAGGGCGGCGGGCAGCTCCTTCATGGATTCGATGAACACCAGCATGGCGCCGGCAAAGAGGCCGCGGCGTACCAGCGGCAGGTGAATGCGACGCAGCATGCCGCCCGCCCCCTGCCCCAGAGAGCGGGCCGCCATGTCGAGGCTGGGGGAGATCTTGCTCATGCTGCTCTCCACCGACCCGATGGCGATGGCGACGAAGCGCACCAGATAGCCGAACACGATGGCGGTGAGGGTGCCGGTCAGGAGCAGACCGGGGCCCGGCATCCCGAGCCACTCGGCCAGATCGTTGATGCCAAAATCAAGGGCCGTGAGCGGCACCAGCACGCCGATGGCCAGCACGGTCCCCGGCATGGCATAGCCCATGGCGGCGAGGCGCAGGGGCAGCAGGCTGCGAGTCCCCCCATCGAGGCGACGGAAGAAGCCGAGCAGCAGGGCAATGGCCATGGCCAGCAGGGCGGTCAGGGCCGAGATGGCGAGGCTGTTGCCCGCAAAGCGCACGAATTCGGGCGTCCACGACAGCGCGAAGTAACGCACCCCGTAATCGAGCAGGATGACGAACGGCAGGGCAAACCCCGCCAGCACCAGGCCCCAGCACCAGAGCCCGGCCAGCACGCCCCTCAGGCCCCCGAGGGGGTAACGCAGGGGCTGCTCGAAGCCCATGGACTTCTGGAACACCTGCTGGCGCTGGCGGGAGCGGCGCTCCAGCGCGATGAGCAGCACCACCGCCAGCAGCATCAGACAGGAGAGCTTGGCGGCGGTCGCCAGGCTGCCGTAGCCGAGCCAGGTGTCGTAGATGGCGGTGGTCAGGGTGTTGATGGCAAAGAAGTGGACGGTGGCAAAGTCCGCCAGAGTTTCCATCGCGACCAGAGATGCCCCCACCATGATGGCCGGGCGGGCCAGGGGGAGGCTCAGGCGGCGAAAGCTCTGCCAGGGGGTGCAGCCGAGCAGACGGCTGGAGTGAATGAGGCTGACCGACTGCTCCAGGAAGGAGGCCCGTGCCAGCAGATAGACATAGGGGAAGAGCACCAGCGCCAGCACCCAGGCGGCGCCCCCGAGGGAGCGAATGGCCGGGAACCAGTAGTCGGTCGGTCCCTGCCAGCCAAACAGGGCACGCAGCCCCGCCTGCAGCGGGCCCGAGTAGTCGAGCAGGTCGGTATAGACGTAGGCAACGATATAGGAGGGCATCGCCATGGGCAGCATCAGCGCCCATTGCAGGGCGCGGCGCCCCGGCACCTCGCACATGGCCACCAGCCAGGCGGTGGGCACTCCGAACAGCAGGCTGAAGCAGACCACCCCCAGCACCAGGCCGGACGTGTTTCGCAGATAGTCGGGCAGTACGGTATCGGCGAGGTGGGCAAACAGTTCCCCATCAGCCGAGAAGGCGGAGAAGACCAGGGCGAGTACCGGCAAACCCAGCAGCAGGGCGGTGGCCCAGCTGCCGGCAATCCATCCAAAATGTTTCATGAGTCCACAGAAGTTGATGGGGCCGTTGGCCCCATCTGATTACAAGTCGAATTTCACTTCATCCAGCAGTTGCAAGGCGTCCTTGCGGTGCTTGGCATAATCGCTGACCGGCATGGGGTCAGACTTGAACGTGCCCCAGGACTTGACCATGGCAGAAGGCTCGACCCCCGCCTTGACCGGGTACTCGGCATTCACATCCGCATACATGTGCTGGGCGGTATCCCCGGAGAGGAACTCCATCAGCTTCTGTGCTGCGTCCTTGTTCTTGGCATACTTGGTCATGGCCACGCCGCTCACGTTGACGTGGGCACCGCGATCACCCTGGTTCGGGAAGTTGATTTCCACCGCGTCGGCCCAGGACTTCTGCGCCGGGTCCTTCAACATGGCACCCAGGTAGTAGCTGTTGCCCAGGGAGACATCACAGATGCCGTCCTTGATCGCCTTGACCTGATCACGGTCGTTGCCCTGGGGCTTGCGCGCCAGGTTGGCCTTGACCCCTTCCAGCCAGGTCTTGGTGTCCGCCATGCCGTGATGGGCAATCATGGACGAAACCAGCGCCACATTGTACTCGTGCTTGCCGCTACGGGTACAAATTTTTCCTTTGAATTCAGGCTTGACCAGATCTTCGTAGCGGATGGTGTCGAGCTTGCCAAGACGCTCCTTGCTGGAGTAGATGGCACGCACCCGGGTGGTCAGGGCGAACCAGCGGTTGTCCGGATCGCGATAGATGGCGGGGATGTTCTCCTGCAGCGTCTTGCTGTCCACCGGCTGCACCAGGTCCTTGTCCACCAGCTCGGTCAGACGGCTGATGTCCACGGTCAGCATCAGATCGGCCGGAGAGAGCTTGCCTTCCCGTTCCAGACGCTCGTTCAGCCCCTCTTTGGCAAACACCACATTGACCTTGATCCCAGTCTCCTTCTCGAACTGCTGGATGATGGGCTTGATCAGCTCATCCTGACGGTTCGAATAGACGTTTACCTCCTGGGCGGCGAACGCCGACTGGGCGACAAGCGTGGAGAAAGCCAGTGCCAACATCTTCATTTTCATCATCCGTTCCTTGTCTGCGTAAAGAGTGATAACCATTTTCGTTTGCATTCTGCATGAATCGGGAGGAGAGGATCAAGGCTGTTTGCTGGGTTGGAACGATCTATTTAATCAGCGGCCAAACAAAAAGACCGAATGGAATCCCATCCGGTCTTTCGACGACCACCCCTTCACACTGTCGGCAGAACCTGCCCGGACCTTTGCCCGACCCGGCCGGGCAAAGGAGCGTACTCAGAGCGCCTCGTCGTCGCTCTCACCAGTACGAATACGCACCGCTTGCAGCAGGTCATAGACGAAAATCTTGCCGTCACCGATTTTGCCGGTATAGGCAGCCTTGCAGATGGCCTCGATCACCCCTTCGACGTTCTCGTCTGCGGTGGCGATCTCCAGCTTCACCTTCGGCAGAAAGTCGACCTGGTACTCGGCCCCCCGGTATAATTCGGTGTGCCCCTTCTGGCGACCAAAACCCTTCACTTCGGAGACGGTCAGGCCTTCCACCCCCAGGTTGGCGATGGCCTCGCGCACGTCGTCCAACTTGAAAGGTTTGATAATCGCAGTAATCAGCTTCATCTGGTTGCTCCCAATCCATGGTATGTCACGAATGGGTCATCAATTCTTGTGCCAAGTATTTTTATCGTTTATTTTCATATAGATAGATATGACACTCTGAGCCAGAAAGGCTCAGGATCACCAAGGAAGCGCATCTCGCCCCATAATGAGGCACCAAGCTGCACCAGACTCCCTTGATGCACCAAATGAGAGCATCACCCCATGTTAGTCATCTCCAACAGCGTGATCATCCCCTGGCATGAACTGCAATTCCAGACCATGCGGGCCCAGGGCAATGGCGGCCAGCACGTCAACAAGACCGACTCCGCCGTCTGGCTGCGCTTCGATTATCGCGACTCCCCCAGCCTGCCGCCGCTCTACAAGGAGGGACTGGAGCGGCTCAGCGACAGCCGGGTTCACGACGGCTTCATCCAGATCAGGGTCGAGACCCATCGCAGCCAGGACATGAATCGCAAGGAGGCCATGAGCCGCCTGACCGAGCTGCTGAAAAAAGCCGCCTGGCGCCCCAAGGCCCGCCACGCCACCAAGCCGACCCGCAGCTCCCAACGCAAGCGGGTCGATGCCAAGAAACGCAAGGGAGAGATCAAATCCACCCGCGGCAAGCCCGTGCTGGAGTGACCTGCCACAACCCCGAGGACAAGAGAATGCAGTACAGCTTTTGTGAATGTGCCAAGGGGCCCCTGCTCATCGCCATCGATGGGGCCGGGCTGCGCCACGTGGAATTCGTGCAAGGGGAGCGCCCCGTCCTGCCGCAACCGGAGTGGCAGCGGGATGATGCCGCCCTGGCCCCCTTCGTCGAGCAGTTTGTCGACTACTTTGCCGGCCGCCTGCGGCGCTTCGATCTCCCCCTGGCCGCCACGGGCACACCATTCCAGCAGGCCGTGTGGCGGGCGTTGTGCGACATTCCCTACGGCGAGACCGTCAGCTACCTCCAGATTGCAGAGGCCATCGGCAACCCCAGGGCCGTGCGGGCGGTAGGCGCCGCCAACGGCCGCAATCCCCTCAGCATCATAGTGCCCTGCCACAGGGTCATAGGGCGCAGCGGTGAACTGACCGGCTACGGGGGAGGCATCCCCATCAAGCGCTGGTTGCTGGCACTGGAGCAGGAGAGCGCAGACCACTTCGCGCTGACCCCATGAAAGGGTGCGCCTCCTGTCAAATGCGGGTTGCGGGTGCAGGCACCACAGACCGCAGGCCACTCGCGCGGATCCTCTGACGAGCGGCATCTTCATCACATACGAGTTGCTGGGCCCAACAGTAGACCGCAGGCGGCGTTGCACTGCCCATGACGGACAGCATCTCCATCACATGCTGGTTGCTTGCCATCTGGCAGCATGGTTGCGTGATGTGTTGAGCCTGCACCGGGATAATCTGCCGCCAGATCCGCCCCATGGCAGGAGCATGCCCACCGCCCCGATTCATCTTTCCTTTGAGCCGCACAGCAAAATAAATCACTGATTATTTATTTTATTTCAGCATCAATCATTTAAAAATCACATTGCAGCAGCATTTTGAAAATGAACACAGTATGAAGAATCGCCTCAGAAGCGCTTCAGAGAGTATCAGGCATCATGGCTTCACACTTGGATGGGACGGCTCATCCCTCATTCAGGTGGCACCCATGTGACGCTTCCAATCTGTCTTTTCCCCGCGCCTCCCCAGAGGCGCTTTTTTGGTTCTTCGCGGGATCTTGGGGAAGTGGAAGTTGACAGACAGGGTGCTGGTAAACTGGCTGTCTCCAAACACACCA
>NZ_JAPDBQ010000012.1:0-47297 GCF_027705325.1 Aeromonas sp. QDB18 | reverse complement strand
AACCGGTTGAAGGCGTTCGCGACACGACAAAAAGCGATAGCGGAAGGCTTGATCTGGGCTAGTTTGCTGGCCTTGCTGGTCAAACGTCGGCTGGCGCTGACGCTGATTGGCAGCGCGGAGTTATCGATGCTGAAGATTGCCAAAAACAGCGCGCTTTGGTTAATGCCGATATTGGCGAGCATCATCCATGGTGCGTGGCAGGAAATAACAGAGAAGTTGGAGTGGGCAATGGTGTATTTATCCAAAAACGGCAAAAAGAGTAGGCAGAGAAAATCCAAGCAAAACAACACGTTAGACGGTATTATTAATTCGCTTGCCGCTTAAGGTTCTGTACATGATCACCCAGTAATGGGAATCCCCCTCCTGTGACGCGAAGCGCTAAGGTGGGGGAGGATGTCAACATCCTACTCCCGTTGGACAGAGGGGCCAAGGGTGAGGGGAACTTCATCAAGTAGGGCTGCAAGGCCTTTGGTATCAATGGCTTTCTGAACGGAAGATAACAGGAAAAACGGCTACGCATGCCGGTTCAAACCGCTATAATGTGCCACCTTGGATCAGTCGTCAGTGAATGTTGGACAGTCAATTGAGTAATAGAATGCGGATCGGTGGAACCCTCGAACAGTCCCTCAGCCAGGGATATCGTCTGGACCTGCAAGGGGTGTTGAAAGAGGGGTGGCAACAGACTCGTCGCACCGGTTTCGGATTGGCGCTGGCCATCGCCGGGGTCATGGCAATCTGGATCCTGCTGAGCAATACCTTGCTGACGCCCTATGTCGCCCGTGAAGGAGGGGATATGGATATGGCCCTGATCCTGAGCCTGCTGGTCACGGTGATCATGTCACCCATGACCTCCTCCCTCGACATGCTGGGGTTGCAGCAGTCGGTGGGGGTACGCGCCCGGCCGAGCCAGGTGTTCGACTTCTTCCGCCACTTCCTGCGCCTGGGCAGCCTGAGTCTGCTCGGCAGCCTCATCACCAGCCTGTTTGGACCCCTGTTCGAGCTGCTGGGTGTGCCTGTGATGCTGGCCTTCATCCCTTCCGCCCTGGTGGGCATGGGGCTGGTGTTTACCGTACCTCTGGTGCTGGAGCGCGGTCTTTCCCCGGCTCAGGCCATTCTGGTCTCCCTCAAGCTCTTTGCCCGGGGCTGGCCCAGCATAGTGCTGCTGCACGGGGTCATGCTGGCACTCTTCTTCCTGGCGCTCATCCCCATGGGGCTGGGACTTATCTGGGTGGCGCCGCTCTACTTCAACTGCAAGGGCATTCTCTACCGGGATCTGTGTGGGGTGGCAGTCGAAGTGACCGAGGTTGCCAGTGGCAACAACGGGCAGGGCCCGGATCATTTCAACGCATAATGGAATACCAGGGGTCAGCCGGTGTCGACCCGCCCGGAGCATGATGCAAAAGGATGGCATATGAACAAGCGATACGGGATGGCGGCGCTCCTGCTGATGCCCATGCTGGGACAGGCTGAGCCGTCCCTTGAACTCGACTACGGCACCTTCTACAGCCAGATGAAGACCTTCGCCAAGGGGGAATTTGGCCACGCCAGACTGGGCTTTTATCTGGCCAGTCAACAGAACGGTCGGCGCTGCGGGCTCACCTCGGCCCGGGTCTCGACCCCGGACAGGGATGTGCCCGCCGAGGTCACGGTGGATGGCGAACTGCGTCTGCCCTATGACGATGATCTCAACCTCGACAAGGCGATCGTGGTGGTGGGGCTCACCGAGGCCCACGCCGCCTGTGATCTGTCGGTACAGGTGATGGCTGACGCCCCCGCCACACCCGAGGTGCCGCTGGCCGAACTTGTCTCGCGTCAGCAGCAGATGCAGCGATTGCTCGACAAGATGGCCGGCATGGTCGGCCAGTATTTCCTGCCCAAGATGGAAGGGGTGCGGATCTCCATGGTGGCGCCCGCAGGCACAGCCTACCTTGTGGAGGGTGCCCGTCAGGAGGCCGTCTCCTGGCAGCAGGGGCAACTGCTGCTCAGCAATGCGCAGCTGAAGGGGTTTGCCCAGGGCAAGCTGCAACTGCAAGGGGAGATCCTGCGCCTGACCCCCTGGCTACACAAGGAGTAGCGACCCGAGTCCGCAGATTGCCAGAATGAAAAAAGGAGCGCCTGGCGCTCCTTTTTTGTGGGTGACGGGGCTTAGCGCACCTCAATCACGTCCAGCATGTCCATCTCGTCGATGTCCAGCAGCGGCACCTTGGGCAGCTCGGGCGGATCAAATGCCTTGTCGCCACCGTCGATGATGCCGGAGTCGCGATTGATGCTCTTGAAGTCAAACAGCTGGTGATCGAGCAGGTGGCTCGGGATCACGTCCTGAATGGCGGTGAACATGGTCTCGAGACGGCCTGGGAAGCGGCGATCCCACTCCTGCATCATCTGCTTGATGGCCTGGCGCTGCAGGTTCTCCTGGGAGCCGCACAGGTTGCAGGGGATGATGGGGAAGGCCTTGACCTCGGCATAGCGCACCAGATCTTTCTCCTTGCAGTAGGCCAGGGGGCGGATCACCACGTTCTTGCCATCGTCGCTCACCAGCTTGGGGGGCATGGATTTGAGCTTGCCACCGTAAAACATGTTGAGGAACAGGGTCTCGAGGATGTCGTCACGGTGATGGCCAAGGGCGATCTTGGTACAGCCCAGCTCCTGGGCGGTGCGATACAGAATGCCGCGGCGCAGGCGGGAGCAGAGCGCGCAGGTAGTCTTGCCCTCCGGTACCTTCTCCTTGACGATGGAATAGGTATCTTCTTCCACGATCTTGAAGTCGATGCCGAGAGTGCTCAGGTATTCGGGCAGCACGTGCTCGGGGAAGCCGGGTTGCTTCTGATCCAGGTTGACGGCCACCAGATCGAAATGGATGGGGGCGCTGGCCTTCAGGCTCATCAGGATGTCGAGCATGGCAAAGCTGTCCTTGCCGCCAGACAGGCAGACCATGATCTTGTCACCCTCTTCAATCATGTTGAAGTCGGCGATGGCCTGGCCCACGTTGCGCCGCAGACGTTTCTGCAGCTTGTTGAAACTGTATTTCTCTTTGGCGTTAAGCTCTTCTAGCATGGCCTCAAACCCGGGACAAAAATAAGCGGCTTATTATAGCCATGTCCCGGGGGAGGGCAAGAAACGCTTATGCAGGATGACGCCTGTCATCCACAGGGCAGCTGTAATCGTCGGGTTTGAGGATGAGAATGTCGCAGTTGAGCCTGTCCACCACGTGCTCGGCGGTGTTGCCAAGCAGGGCGGCAGAGAGGCCGGTACGGCCGACGCATCCCATGATCATCAGGGTGGCATTCAGATCGTCCGCCATGTCCGGCAGCACCTCCTCCGGCAAGCCTTCCGCCACCTTGGTCCACATGTGGTTGATGCCGAATTGATCGGCATGTTCCCGCAGCAGATCTTCATGGTGTTTGCGAATGGCATCGTTGTAGGCGTTGGGATCGAACTCTGGCAGTTCGATGGCGACATTGACCGGGGTGCCCGGGTAGGTGTTGACCAGATAGAGACTGGCACCAAGCAGCTCGGCGATGGCGATCCCCTCGCGGGTGATCCGCTCGTTAAGCACCTTCTGCTCCTTGTCATCGCTCGAGCAGTTGATGGCGGCAATCAGGTTGCCCCCCCGTTGCCAGTGCCCTTCTTTTACCAGCAGAACCGGACAGGGGCATTTGCGCAGCAGGTGCCAGTCGGTGGGGGTGAAGATGAAGGTTTGCAGGAAGGAGTGTTTGTGAGTAGCCTTGACGACCAGATCGTGACGCTGTTCCAGCACTTCCTGAATGACGCACTCGAAGGGACGGTTGTGCCAAAGCACTTTCACTTCGCATTCCAGCCCTCTGGCCCGATAGGGAGTGAGGATCTCGTCGAGCCACTCCCGACGCTGGGCGATGACACCATGGCGCATCTCTTCCCGCTCGTCTGCCGAGAGCATGGCGGTCATCTCGTAAGAGAAGTCGTAAATCGTCAGGAGCAGGGTCAGCTGGGCACCCTCATCCAGCTCGGCGACCTTGACCGCGCGCTCGAGCGCGATCTGGCGCTCCTCCTCGGGATTGATCACCACCAGAATGTTTCGGTACTTGACCATGTTCTCCTCCTTAGCAAAAAGGCCAATGATGGCAACTCTTTAGCTATTACAGCTTAGTCCAAGGGGGGAGACGGGAAGGTGTGCCGGATCAAATTTCAGGGTGATCCGATCCGGCAAAAAAGGGAATAAACGGGGATTAACCGCAGGGAGGACGAGTGGCTCCGGCCATGACGCCCAAGGCAACGTTGTCCAGTACAGTAATGTATTTGCCTTTGACGCTGATGAGACCGGATTTCTGGAAACGGCCCAGCAGGCGGCTGATGGTCTCGACGGTGAGACCGAGGTAGTTGCCGATGTCTCCACGGGTCATGGAGAGGCGGAACTCCTTGGCGGAGAAGCCGCGCTCGGAGAAACGAACCGAGAGATTGTGCAGGAAGGCAGCGAGGCGCTCTTCGGCGTTCTTTTTGGAGAGCAGCAGTATCATCTCCTGGTCGCCCATGATCTCGTTGCTCATCAGCCGCATGATCTGCTGGCGCAGTTTGGGCATCTTGCCAGAGAGGTCGTCGAGCACATCGAACGGTATTTCGCACACCATGGCGGTTTCCAGCGCCTGGGCGAAGGAGGGGTGGGCCTGCTTGTGGATGGCGTCGAAACCGACCAGATCACCGGCGAGGTGGAAGGCGGTGATCTGTTCGTCACCCTGTTCGGTGATGGTGTATGACTTGATGGTCCCGGAACGTATGGCATAGAGCGACTTGAGCTCATCGCCGGCCTTGAACAACTCTTCACCCTTCTGGAACGGCTTTTTGCGCTCGATGATGCTGTCGAGCTGATCGAGCTCGTTATCGTTCAGGGTGAAGGGGATGCAGAGCTGGCTGATGCTGCAATCCTGGCAATGAATTGCACAGCCACCGCTCTGAATACGTCTGCCAGGTTTCTTGTCCGGGATCATAGGCTCAAATGAATAATTGATTTATATCAAACAAGTTTACCACCATCTCATCCGTTTTGGATAGGGTTTCAAAAGGACGCCATCCCGATCCAGAGGGTGTGGATCCCGTAGGCAATAAGCAGCAAGGCGCCCCCAAGGCGCAGGCTGCGCAGGGTGAGCCAGTAGCGCAATCGGTCTGCCAGCCCCCCTAGCGCAAACAGGGTCGGCAGGGTGCCGAGGCCGAAAAAGAGCATGATGAGTGCCCCGCCACTCGCGGAGCCTGCGGCAGCGCTCCAGGTCAGCATGGAGTAGACGAGGCCGCAAGGGAGCCAGCCCCATATCATGCCAAAGGGGAGGGCCTGCCTGGCTGATGTAAACGGGAGAAACCTGCCTGCCAGCGGCTTGATGAGAGGCCAGAACTTCGCACCGATGCGCTCGAGCAGCAAGACGCCATGCCACCAGCCAGCCAAGTAGAGGCCGAGCGCTATCATCAGCAGGGCGGCGATGAGGCGAAGCCCTGCCAGGGCGTGTTTGCCAGCGCCTATCTCCGTGGTGGTGGCGAGCAAGCCGCCCACCAGCGCGCCCGCCAGCACATAGCTCAGGATGCGCCCCAGGTTGTAGTTGAGCAGATAACCGAGCCTGCCCCAAAAATGCTGCTTCTCTGCAGGTATGGCCATGGAGAGCGCTGCGGACACGCCGCCACACATGCCGATACAGTGGCCGGCACCGGCAAGCCCGACCAGCAGGGCGCCCATGAGGTCAAGGCTGCTGGTCATGGGGCCTGTTTTCCTGTTCTGCTTGTTGTTCAGAGGGGGGCAAGGGGCGCTGCTCCTCGTCAAACAGGATGTTGGAGCCCTGCCTGTCGAGATCCTCGAACTGCTCGGAGCGGATGGCCCAGAAGAAGACGGCGCCGGCAATGACAACGAACAGGATGGCGATGGGGATGAGGACGAAGATAATGTTCATGGCGCGGACCCTGTGGTGAAAGGGGGATGATAACCCGGCGAGGCAAGAGGTGCCGCCACCCGGGAGGATGCCAGATGGCTGCTCACCGGTTGAGCCGCATGGAGTTGGTGACCACGATGAGGGAGCTCAGGGACATGCCAGCAGCCGCCAGATAAGGGGGGAGCCAGCCACTTGCCGCCAGCGGCAGCACAAGCAGGTTGTAGCCGATGGACCAGGCAAAGTTCTCCTTGATGATCTTGCGAGTGCGCAGGGCCTGGGCCCGGGCGGCCAGCAGACGGGAGAGATCGTCGGCCAGCAGGATGGCGTCGGCACTGTTCTTGGCCAGATCCGTGCCCCCCGCCATGGCAAAGGACGCGTGGGCGCCGGCCAGCACAGGGGCGTCGTTGATGCCATCTCCCACCATGATGCTGATATCCCCGGCCGCTTCCCGGGCCTTGAGATAGGCCAGCTTGCCGTCCGGGGTGACCCCTTTTACCAGCTCATCGACCCCCAGCTCGCGGGCCAGCATGTCCGCCTGGTCCGAACCGTCGCCGGTGAGAATGGTGGTTTGCAGGCCTGCCTCCTTGAAGGCCTGGATCAGTGCACCGGCATCGGGGCGCAGCGTGTCGGCCAGGATGAAACGGGCCAGCAGTCCGTGTTCATCGGCCAGATAGATGGTCAGCCCTTGAGCGGCATTCTCTTCTTGCGCCAGTTCGAGCCAGCGTGCACTGCCGATGCGGTAATGCTTGCCCTCAATTACTCCCTGCACGCCGTGGCCGATGACGGGGGTGACGTCGCTGGCGGCGAGCGGCACCCCGTCCGCCAGTGGTTTGCTTCGAAACGCACGGGCGATGGGGTGCTCGGAGTAGGTCTCCAGGGCATGGGCGAGTGCGAGGCAGCGGGCTGCGTCGAGCTCGCCGAGGGGCTGGGTGCTCACCAGGCTGATGTTGCCCGTGGTCAGGGTTCCCGTCTTGTCCATCACGATGCGGTTGGCCCGGGTCAGAATGTCCAGCACGTGGCCGCGGCGCAGCAGGATGCCGCTGCGGGTCAGGTTGGCAGTGGCCGAGGTCAGTGCGGTCGGGGTGGCCAGCGAGAGGGCGCAGGGACAGGTCGCCACCAGCACCGCCAGGGTGACCCAGAAGGCCCGCTCGGGCTGATGAAAATGCCAGAAGGTCCAGACCGCGGACGCAATGATCAGGAGCACCAGGATAAAGTGGCGCGACAGCACGTCCGCCAGTTGGGCGATGGCGGGCTTGTCGTCCAGAGCATGATCCTGCAGGCGCATGATCTGGGCCAGACGCGACTCTTCAATGGGATGGCTGACCCGGATCTCCAGGGGGGCATCGGTATTGATGGTGCCTGCATAGACGGGATCCCCGGCCTGCTTGAGCAGAGGCAACTGTTCGCCAGTCAGCATGGATTCGTTGAGGCTGGCCTGGCCCAAGGTGACGATGCCGTCTGCCGGCAGGGTGGCCCCCGCGAGTACCCGCACCCTGTCTCCGACTCGCAGCGTCTTGGCGGCCACCTCGTGTTCGCCGTCATCATCGATGCGGGTCGCCATGATGGGCACCAGACGCGCCAGGTTGGAGCTCGACTCCGACGCCTTGCGCCTCGCTCGTAGTTCCAGCAGACGGCCCAACAGCAGGAAAAAGACGAACATGGTGATGGAGTCGTAATAGACCTCACCCGTGTTGAAGACCGTGGCCCAGATGGAGGCGACGAAGGCGCCGATCAGTGCCAGCGACACCGAAACATCCATGGAGAGGTGCCCCTGCTTCAGGCTGCGCCATGCCCCCACGTAAAAAGGCTGGGCCGAGTAGATCATGATGGGGGTGGAGAGCAGAAGGCTTATCCACTTGAAGTAGATCATGAACTCCTCTTCCACGCTGATGAAGAGGTCCATGTAGAGTGCCACGGCGCACATCATCACCTGCATGGAGCCAAGGCCGGCCAGCGCCATGCGGAACATGTAGCTGCGCACCTCTTTGGCGTAGAGCGCTTCCTGCTGATGAGTCTGGAAGGGATAGGCGCGATAGCCGACCCTGGCAAAGCCCTTGAGAATGTCGCTCAAAGAGAGCTGGGCCGGATCCCACTTGATGCGGGCGCGATGGGTGGTGGTATTGACGTTGATGTAACGCAGACCGCGCAGGGTCATCAGGTGCCGCTCGATGAGCCAGGCACAGGCGGCGCAGGTCAAACCTTCCACCGTCAGTTGGATCTCGCGCGTAGTTTCGCGACCCGTACCGGTGTCGGTGACGAACTCCTGCTGCACCTCCGCCAGATCGTAGTGGGTGAGGGCGGCGAGCTCTTCGGGCACCAGTTCCCCCTTGATGCCGGGAGCGGTGCGGTGTTCGTAATAACTGGCGAGGCCGCATTCGAGAATGGTCTGTGCCACGGCCTGACAGCCAGGGCAACACATCGGCTGAACGATGCCTTTGATCTCGAGAGTAAAGTTACTGCCAGTGGGAACCGGTTCACCACAGTGAAAACAGCCGGTCATGGTGATCATCCCTCTTTGATGCAGCCCTGCAGGCCGGGTCGGGGAGAAGGGCGGCTGACCGGCGTGCCGATCACCCTGCCTTCGTGATTCAACGTCCCTTGGGATCGAGCTCAATCGCTGCCTGAGTCGGCAGTTGTGCCGTCTCCTGGAGGCGCCATTCATGGTTGAAGGCATCGACCCGCACGTGCCACTTGCCGGTGAGGGGCTTGTCGAGCATCAGGCGATAGACTCCCTTGCCATCGGCCGTCAGCAGATGTTCGCTGTCCAGGCCCGCCAACGTGGGATGAAACAGGGAGAGGTGCAGTGCCTGCCCGAGGGGGAAATCCCCGGACAGTGGATTTAACGTCAGCTCCTTGTCGCTGACATTGAGGGCGATACGGATGCCGAGCGCCTCGGCGCGATCGAACTTGCTGAGATCCTGGTTAATCTCCTTGCCCTGCTTGTAGTAGTCCTCCGCCACCAGGTTGACCCCATCCTTGCTGGCAATGATGGCGGTGGCGATGCTGCCTACCACGGCGGCGCAGGGGAGGGCGATGATGAACCAGGGCCAGAATTGGCGATACCAGGGTTGAGTCATGATGCTACCGAAACAAATGGTTAACGAAATGGCGGTAATTCAGCCGACACAAGATAACAAAAAGCCTCGAAGAGTCGAGGCTTTTTGCTGATTAATCACGTGCTTATCACATGTTACTGCTGATTTTGCCGATCGTTGTGGGACAAGCTGTAAACGTAGGAAGCGAGCAGATGTACCTTGTCTTCCCCCAGAATGTCCTTCCAGGCCGGCATCACGCCGTGGCGCCCGTGGGTGATGGTCTGTTCGACCACCTGACGGGAGCCGCCATAGAGCCAGATGTTGTTGGTGAGATCCGGTGCGCCGAAGGCGATGCCGCCCTTGGCATCCGGACCGTGGCAGGCGGCGCACATGGCAAAGCGTGCCTCCCCTTTCTTGGCTTCCACCAGATCAACCTTGCGACCGGAGAGGCTCAGCACATAGGAGGCAACCTCCTTCACCCCGTCCTGACCCAGGATATCGCCCCAGGCGGCCATGATCCCCTGACGACCGCCCATGATGGTGGTCTTGATCTGGTCGGGGGCACCGCCCCACTGCCATTCGCTGTCGGTCAGGTTCGGGAAACCGCGGCCACCGCGGGCATCGGAGCCATGACACTGGGAACAGTTTTGCAGGAACAGGCGCTGACCCACCTTAAAGGCTTCCGGATCCTTGGCGATCTCGGTGATCTCCTTGTAGCTCTTGCCGTCAGCCTGATAGGTCAGCTCGCGGAACTTGGCGCCGTAGATCTCGTCGGCCTTGGCGAGTTCCCGGTCGTATTCCACCGCGCGTCCTTCGGCCTTGGCAGACTCGGCCGCCGCCTTGGACTCGGCCAAGGAACGCACATCCTGGTTGGAGCTTTGCCAGCCCAGCAGACCCTTGAAGTTGCCAAGGCCCGGAAAGGCGAGCAGGTAGATGAGCCCGGTGACGATGAAGAAGAGGAACATATAGGACCACCACTTCGGCAGGGGATTGTTGATCTCCTCGATGCCGTCGAAGGTGTGACCCATGGGTTTGCCCTCTTCGGCTCCCATCTTGTCCTTCATGCACCAGGCCAGCAGCAGGAAGCAGCCGAGAATGGTGCCAAGGCTTATGACGGTCACAAAAATGCTAAACAGAGTGCTCATTATTGCTTCGCTCCTGCGTTCTTGTTATCAGCACTGGGTTGCTCGTCATCGGCAAAAACCAGGTTGGCGGCCTCGTCGAAAGAAGCCTTGCGGCGCTTGCTGTAGGCCCAGACGATGATGCCAATCATGATGACCATCAGCAGCAGGGTGTACAGGCCGCGAAATGTGCCGTAATCCATATCCCGACTCCTTATTTCAGGGCATGGCCCAGTGATTGCAGATAGGCGATCAGCGCATCCAGCTCGGTCTTGCCCTTGACGGCCTCACCGGCGCCAGCGATGTCGGCATCGGTATAGGGCACGCCGAAGTGATCCCGGAACAGAGCCAGCTTCTTGCCAGTCAGCTCGCCGCTCAGCACATTGGTCTCGAGCCAGGGGAAGGCCGGCATGTTGGACTCGGGCACCACATCAC
The DNA here is from genome assembly GCF_027705325.1 of Aeromonas sp. QDB18. Taxonomy (NCBI): domain Bacteria; kingdom Pseudomonadati; phylum Pseudomonadota; class Gammaproteobacteria; order Aeromonadales; family Aeromonadaceae; genus Aeromonas; species Aeromonas sp. QDB18. Next base: position 36,821 of record NZ_JAPDBQ010000012.1, on the reverse strand, counting down.
GCGGGTTGATGAGGTGGGCGCGATGCCAGTCATCGGAGTAGCGGCCGCCGACCCGGGCCAGATCCGGACCGGTACGCTTGGAGCCCCACAGGAAGGGGTGCTCCCAGACGCTCTCGCCGGCAACTGAGTAGTGGCCGTAGCGTTCGGTCTCGGCGCGGAACGGGCGGATCATCTGGCTGTGGCAGACGGTGCAGCCTTCGCGGATGTAGATGTCGCGTCCTTCCATCTGCAGGGCGGTGTAGGGTTTGAGGCCCTCCACCGGCTCGTTGGTCTGCTTCTGGAAGAACAGGGGGGTGATTTCCACCAGGCCCCCCAGGCTGATGGCGAAGATGATGCCAATGACCAGCATGGGGACGCTTTTTTCAAAAATCTCGTGACGGTTGTTGTTGCTCATGCTTTAAACCCCTTCAAATCAGGCTGGCTGTGCGACGGGTTCCAGGGAACCCTTGGGCGCAGTGACGGTGCGATAGGCGTTGTAGGCCATCAGCAGCATGCCGGTGACGAAGAAGCAGCCACCCAGGAAGCGCACGAAGTAGAAGGGATAGGAAGCTTGCAGCGCCTCCACGAAGCTGTAGGTCAGGGTGCCGTCGTCGTTGACCGCACGCCACATCAGTCCCTGCATCACACCGGAAATCCACATGGCGACGATATAGAGCACGGTGCCCACGGTGGCCAGCCAGAAGTGGACGTTGATGAGCTTGATACTGTACATGCGCCCCTGCCCGAACAGGTTCGGGATCAGGTGGTAGACGGCACCGATGGACACCATGGCAACCCAGCCCAGGGCACCGGAGTGAACGTGACCGATAGTCCAGTCGGTGTAGTGGGATAGGGCGTTGACGGTCTTGATCGCCATCATGGGGCCTTCGAAGGTCGACATGCCGTAGAACGACAGGGAGACGATCAGGAAGCGCAGGATGGGGTCATAACGCAGCTTGTGCCAGGCACCCGAGAGGGTCATGATGCCGTTGATCATGCCGCCCCAGGAGGGCACGAACAGGATGAGGGACATCACCATGCCCAGCGACTGAGCCCAGTCAGGCAGGGCGGTATAGTGCAGGTGGTGCGGACCGGCCCAGATATAGAGGGAGATCAGCGCCCAGAAGTGCACGATAGAGAGGCGGTAGGAGTAGACGGGGCGACCCGCCTGCTTGGGCACGAAATAGTACATCATGCCAAGGAAGCCCGCCGTCAGCAGGAAGCCCACCGCGTTGTGGCCATACCACCACTGCACCATGGCATCCATGGCACCGGAGTACATGGAGTAGGACTTCATGCCGGAGAGGGGCACTTCCATGTTGTTGACGATGTGCAGCACGGCCACCGTGATGATGAAGGCACCGAAGAACCAGTTCGCCACATAGATGTGGGAGGTGGTGCGCTTGACCAAGGTGCCGAAGAAGACGATGGCATAGCTCACCCAGACCACGGCGATGGCGATGTCGATGGGCCACTCCAGCTCGGCGTACTCTTTGGAGGTGGTGTACCCCAGCGGCAGCGAGATGGCTGCAGACAGAATGATCGCCTGCCAGCCCCAGAACACGAAGGAGGCGAGGGGACCACCAAACAGCCGGACCTGACAGGTGCGTTGCACCACGTAGAAGGAGGTGGCCATCAGGGCGCTGCAACCAAATGCGAAGATGACCGCATTGGTATGCAGGGGACGCAGACGGCTGTACGTCAGCCAGGGGGTGTCGAAGTTGAGGGCAGGCCAGATCAGCTGGGCTGCAATCAATACACCCACCGACATGCCGACGATACCCCAGACAATCGTCATGACGGTGAACTGGCGCACAACGGTGTAGTTGTACTCAGGGTGGTTTGTTGTATGGCTCATCGTTGTATTCCGCTTCCGATGCTGTTGTTTGTGTTGCCCGGTGTCCTTGGCCATTTTCACCCCGGTTTTGCAAAATCCTCTCGTTAACATCTGTTAATAAAAGGAAAAGCAAAAGGTGGTTAAATGAAAATTCATTGAGAATGATACTGAAATGACCGGTAAAATAACAGTACAAACAGTGATATATTTGGCTCCAGCGGGCCTCATGTCCGCCAGTTTTTACCTTGCGCCAGATCACGAAAATTACATTTTCAAAGTACCTTACAGAGCTGTTTTTTCATGAAAGAGAGACTCACTTCACGCAAAATCGTCCACCTGTCCATGGTGCTGGTCATTTTGCTCTCCCTGATGGCCTATCGTACCTGGTTTTCAGGCACTGGAAGCGATCATGAAGAGGACACCAATGTTCAGATTTGTGATCTGTCCCACAGCCCCTGCCGCCTCATCGTCGGGGATCGCCCGCTGACGGTCAGCATCGATGGCTTGCCGATCCGCCCTGAACATGACTTTGTCCTGCGCCTTCAAGGGGGTGTGCCGGCCATCACGCCGGTCAAGGCCTGGCTCGAGGGCAAGGAGATGTTCATGGGGCTCATCCCCGTGCTGTTTGAAGCCAGCGATGCGGGGTGGCGAGGGGTGACCCAGGTGGGAAGTTGTACGACCGAGGCGATGGACTGGCTCCTGACCATCGAGTGGAGCAATGGCCAGCGCCATCAACTGACGTTGGGCGCGGCACGTTGAACGGACTCTCATCGAGCCCCAGGAGGGGGGATAATTGAAAATTGATTTGAAATTTTCAGGCAGGACGGTACCTTGCATTGATTATCAAGGAGTGAAGTTCATTTAATCATGATTGAAAAACAAGCATTTTATCGCACGCTCAACCAGCAGGCCCAGGCATTGCTGGAGGGCGAACCCGACATGATCGCCACCCTGGCAAACCTGTCTGCCTTGCTCAATCAGGAACTGGCTGACATCAACTGGGTTGGTTTCTACCTGCTGCAGGGCGAGACCCTGGTTCTCGGCCCGTTCCAGGGCAAGCCGGCCTGTGTGCGCATCCCGGTCGGGCGCGGCGTCTGTGGCACAGCGGTGGCCGAGGGCAAGACCCAGCTGGTGGACGACGTGCACCAGTTCGCGGGGCACATTGCGTGCGACGGTGCCAGCAACTCGGAAATCGTGATCCCGCTGCGCCGTGGCGGGGAGATCATCGGGGTGCTGGACATCGACAGTCCAATCTTTAACCGCTTTGACGAGCAGGACCGGATTGGCCTCGAAGAAACGGTGCAAATTTTGGAAAGCATGCTCTAAGTCATTGCTAGATGGTTCGCAAAAGGTCCCAAGCTCTCTATAATGGGGCCTTTGTTGTGTTCGGGCATGCCCGTGCGTCTATATGAAAGCCAAGGTTATACATGGAAAACACTGAAAAGCTGAAGAACAGTAAAGAGATCGTCGCCTACCTGGTCGAGAAATTCCCGGCCTGCTTCATCGCTGAAGGAGAGGCCAAGCCACTCAAGATTGGCATCTTCCAGGATCTGGCCGCGCGTCTTGCTGATGACGAGAGAGTCTCCAAGACCATGCTGCGCTCTGCTCTGCGTCAATACACCTCCAGCTGGCGTTACCTGCATGGCCTCAAGGCTGGCCAGGCCCGTGTCGATCTGGACGGCAACCCGGGCGAGCTGCTCACCGAAGAGCACATCGAGCATGCCAAACAGGCGCTCAAGGAGAGCAAGGAACGTGTCTTTGCCAGCCGCCGCACCAACACCAAGGAGAAGGAAGACAAGCCCAAGCAGCCGCGTCGCAACGCGCCGCGCAAGGCTGACGCTCCTCGCTCCGACAAGCCCAAGTCCGCCCCTGCTCCCAAGGCTGCACCGGTCGCCGATGCGCCGCTGGTGAAAGTGGATGCCGCTACCCTGAAAGTCGAGCAGGGCGTTCGCGTCGTGCTGGGCAAGTCCCCTGTGCCTGCGACCATCAAGGAAGTGACCAAGGATGACGTACAGGTTCAATTGCAGACCGGCATGATGTTGCGGGTCAAGTTCGAGCATCTGGTTCTCTAAGGAGACGAATGTTGAAGCATGGCGTGATTCGTTTTTCACTCGTTGCCTGTAGCCTGGCGCTTGCCGGGCTCGCACAGGCCATCGAACCGGTGCTCAAGGAAAGTGATTTGCCTGTGTTGGCTCAAGAGAGCCAACATGCTACGGCCAGCAAGCGAATTGCCAATCTGTTTACCCGCTCCCACTACAAACAGTTCAAGCTGGACGACGCCTTTTCCTCCGTGATCTTTGACAAGTATCTGGAGAATCTGGACTACAGCCGCAACCTGTTTCTGGCCTCTGACATCAGCCGTTTTGAGAAATATCGTACCGGTTTTGACACCGACCTCGAGCGAGGGCGACTGGCTCCGGCCTACGAGATGTTCAACCTGAGTCAGCAGCGGCGGTACGAGCGGTTCGAATACGCCCTCAAACTGCTCGACACTCCCTTCGATTTTACCCAGAAAGACAATTACGTCTTCGATCGGGAAGGGGCTCTCTGGCCCAAGGATGAAGCCGAGCTCAACGAGCTGTGGCGTCAGCGGGTCAAGTTCGATGCCCTGAGCCTCAAGCTCAGCGGCAAGGAGTGGCCCGAGATCAAGGAGCTGCTTGGCAAGCGTTACAACAACGCCATCAAGCGGATGTCCCAGACCGAGAGCGAGGACGTGTTCCAGCTCTTCATGAACTCCTTCGCCCGCGCCATTGAACCGCACACCAGCTATCTGTCTCCGCGCAGCGCCGATCGGTTCAACACCGAGATGAACCTCTCGCTGGAGGGGATTGGTGCCGTGCTGCAGGCGGAAGATGACTTCACCGTCATCCGCTCCCTGGTGCCAGGCGGCCCGGCGGCCAAGTCCAATCACCTGAAACCCGATGACAAGATCACCGGGGTGGGGCAGGACGACGGCAAGATTGTGGATGTCATAGGCTGGCGTCTTGACGACGTGGTCGAGCTCATCAAGGGGCCCAAGGGCAGCAAGGTGAAGCTGGAGATCCAGCGCGGCAAGGGCGCGACCGCCAAGACCGAGCTGGTGGAGCTGGTGCGTGACAAGGTGCGTCTGGAAGACAGAGCCGCCAAGTCCAAGGTGATCACCGCCGAGGGCAAGAAGATCGGCGTGCTCGAGATCCCGAGCTTCTACGTCAACCTGCACGACGACGTGATCAAGGAGATCTCCAGCCTCAACAAGCAGAAGATCGACGGCCTCATCGTCGATCTGCGCGGCAACGGTGGCGGTGCCCTGACGGAAGCCTCCGCCCTGAGCGGTCTCTTCTTTGCCAGCGGCCCCGTGGTGCAGATCCGTGATCACATGGGTCGCATCACCGTCAATGGCGACGACGACGGCAATGTCTACTACGGTGGCCCCATGTCGGTGATGATCGACCGCTACAGCGCCTCGGCCTCCGAGATCTTCGCTGCCGCCATGCAGGACTATGGTCGTGCGCTGATCCTCGGCGAAAACTCGTTCGGCAAGGGGACGGTGCAGCAGCATCGCAGCCTCGCCAAGGTCTATGACTTCTACGAGCAGCCGCTGGGTCACGTGCAGTACACCATCGCCAAGTTCTACCGTATCGATGGCGGCAGCACCCAGAACAAGGGCGTTGCACCCGATATCGCCTTCCCGACTGCGGTAGCGCCGGGGGAGACGGGGGAGAGCCGCGAGTTCAACGCCTTGCCCTGGGACAAGATTGCCTCGGCCAGCTACGAGCGACTGGGGGACTTCTCCAGCCTGCTGCCCAAGCTGAAAGCGGCCCACGAGGCACGGATCACCAAGGATCCGGAATTTGCCTATGTGCTGCAGGACATCAAGGAGTATCAGGCGGACAAGGACAAGAAGTCGGTCTCCCTGAACGAAGCCGAGCGGCTGGCTGAACAGGCCAAACAGGACGAGAAGGCGCTGGCGCGAGCCAATGAGCGGCTGACCCGTCTTGGCAAGCCGACGGTGAAGAGCCTGGATGAACTGCCGACCGATTTCGAGGCACCTGACGAATACCAGGTGGAAGCGGCCAACATCACGGCGGATCTGGCCACCCTCAGCAAGAATAGCTGATGCTGGCAACGAAATGACAAGGGCGACTCGGGTCGCCCTTTCTTTTGCCTGAATGCAAACTATTTGACCCTGTCCGAGCCTTGTGACAGCCTCTGACACGTCAATAACAAAGCGTGGAAGCACACAATAATGACTGAACAACCTCAGGCCATGACGGCCAAATATCGCCAGGATTACCAGGCTCCCCTCTATTGGTGTGACAGTCTGGATCTCGATTTTCAGCTGCAAGAGCCCCTGACCCGGGTCACCGCCATCTCCCGTTTGCGTCGCAGCGGCGATCACAACGAACCCCTGGTGCTGGACGGCGAGGGGCTTGACCTTGTCAGCGTCAGTGTGGATGGCGTGCCCTATCAGCAATACGAGCAGGGAGAGAGCAGCCTGACTCTGTTCAACCTGCCGGCCGAGTGCGTGCTGACCGTGGTCACCGACATCGATCCCGCCGCCAACACGGCGCTGGAGGGGCTCTACAAATCCGGCGATGCCTATTGCACCCAGTGCGAGGCCGAGGGCTTTCGTCGTATCACCTATTACATGGACAGGCCAGACATCCTGGCCCGTTACAGTACCCGCATCACCGCCGACAAGGCCAAGTACCCCTATCTGCTCTCCAATGGCAACAAGGTCGCGAGCGGCGATCTGGACGACGGTCGCCACTTCGTGCAGTGGCAGGATCCCTTCCCCAAACCGAGTTACCTGTTTGCCCTGGTTGCCGGTGACTTCGATGTGGAACGCAACCACTTCATTACCAAAAGCGGCCGCCAGGTGGCGCTCGAGATCTTCGTGGACAAGGGCAACCTGGACCGCGCCGGTTTCGCCATGGAGAGCCTCATCAACTCCATGCGCTGGGACGAGCAGCGTTTCGGCCTTGAGTATGACCTCGACATCTACATGATCGTGGCGGTGGACTTTTTCAACATGGGGGCCATGGAGAACAAGGGGCTCAACATCTTCAACTCCAAGTTCGTGCTGGCCAACCCGGCCACTGCCACCGATGCGGACTACCACGGCATCGAGCGGGTGATCGGCCACGAATACTTCCACAACTGGACCGGCAACCGTGTCACCTGCCGCGACTGGTTCCAGTTAAGCCTCAAAGAGGGGCTGACGGTGTTCCGGGATCAGGAGTTCTCCTCCGATCTGGGGTCGCGCGGCGTCAACCGCATCAACAACGTGCGCACCGTGCGCGGTCCGCAGTTTGCCGAAGATGCCGGCCCCATGGCCCACCCCATCCGCCCGGATGTGGTGATTGAGATGAACAACTTCTACACCCTGACCGTCTACGAGAAGGGCTCTGAAGTGATCCGAATGATGCACACCCTGCTGGGGGAGGACGCCTTCCAGGCGGGCATGCGCCTCTACTTCGAGCGTCACGACGGCTCTGCCGCCACCTGCGACGACTTCGTGCAGGCGATGGAGGATGCCTCCGGGGTGGATCTCGCTCGCTTCCGCCGCTGGTACAGCCAGTCCGGCACCCCCGAGCTCACCGTGACCGACGAGTACGATGCCACGAGTGGTGTTTATCGTCTGCACGTGAGCCAGCACACCCCGCCGACCCAGGATCAGCCACAAAAGCTGCCGCTGCATATCCCCCTCGACATCGAGCTCTACGATGCACAGGGTGCCGTCATCCCGCTGCAATACCAGGGCAAGGCCATCGGCAATGTGCTGGACGTGCTGGAAGCACAGCAGACTTTCGAATTCGATCGGGTGCCGGTCAGACCGGTACCCTCCCTGCTGCGGGACTTCTCCGCCCCGGTCAAGCTGCACTATGACTATAGCGACGAGGCCCTGGCCTTCCTGATGCGCCATGCCCGCAACGAGTTTGCCCGCTGGGATGCGGCGCAGATGCTGATCAACAAGGCGGTGATCGACGGGGTGGCGCGGGTCCAGCACGGGCAGAGGGTTGAACTCTCCCACACCCTGCTGGCGGCCTTTGTTGCCATTCTGGACGAGGCTGCACTGGATCCCGCCCTCAAGGCAGAGATCCTGGCCCTGCCGGGAGAGGCGACCCTGGCCGAGCTGTTCGAGGTGGCCGATATCGACGCCATCCACCAGGTGCGCAACGGGATCCAGACCGCATTGGCCCACGCCTTCGGCGACCGCCTGCTGGCGTGCTACGAGAGCCTGCGTCTGTCGGCTTATCAGGTGGTCCATGCCGACATGGCCAAACGGGCCCTCAAGGGCGTGGTGCTGGGTTATCTGGCGGCGCTGGATGCCGCGAAGGCCGATACCCTGGTGCGCGAGCAGTACGGGGCCGCCGACAACATGACCGACACCCTGGCTGCACTCCAGGTGGCCAACAGCCATCTGCTGCCGTGCCGCGCCGCGCTTTTGGCCGACTTCGAAGGCAAGTGGGCCCATGATGGCCTGGTACTGGACAACTGGCTGCGGCTGGTGGGCGCCAAGCCGGCCAAGGATGTGCTCGATGACGTGAAGCAGGCGATGGCGCACCCGACCTTCAGCATCCGCAACCCGAACCGGCTGCGGGCGCTCATCGGCAGCTTCGCCATGAACAACCAGGTGCAGTTCCACGCCGCCGATGGCAGCGGCTATCGCTTCCTGACCGATCTCTTGATCGAGCTCAACGAGGTCAATCCCCAGGTGGCGTCCCGCCTCATCACCCCGCTTATCCAGTTCAAGCGGCTCGATGAGGGGCGCAAGGCGCTGGTTCGCGCCGAGCTGACCCGCCTGGCCAACCTGGACGGGCTGGCGCGGGATCTGTTCGAGAAGGTGAGCAAGGCGCTGGCACAATAAGCGTCACGACGGCGGGCAGGGGAGTCTGGCTCTCCTGCCCGTTTTTCATGGATGACCAGGAGGTGACATGAGGCAATACACTTTTCGGCTCTCCCTTGGCCGCGACGAGATCATGTTGATGTACCAGGGGCAGGTGAACCGCCTGGTGGTACGTACCGAGCAGGGTCTGACCCTGGAGCTGGGGTTGGAGAAAATCCGGCGTTTTGTGTCGGAGAGCGGCGTTCACGGCTACTTTCGACTGAAAACCCAGGACGATCATCGCTTCATTTCCCTGGAACGCATAAATTAACAAAACTTGAACATCAATCCGGGTAAATATCTGCTTTAAGTCACTATCTATCCGGTAAATGGCGCGGCAACCAGTGCGATTTTCTGAATTTTGCCAACTTGGCAAAATTTATCACAACCCAAGCCGTGATCTGTCCCTTGTTTTTAACATCCCGTTATCACCTTTGCTCGCCTTCCTTGATCCAAGCCATTACACTTCGCTGCAACTCTGTACCGGCGCGCATCCTGGGTGGATGTCGCCGTGTCTGTGATGTCGTCCGATAAGGAAACTAGCAATGGCATTGAAAGACGCCCCTACATCCGTTCTGCTCGAAAACGTTCTCAGTCTGATCCACCAGAAATTGCCGAAAAACAGTGCCTCCCTGGTCGAATGTTTCGTTGCCAAGTTCTACGGCAACATGGCCAGCACTGATCTGCATGACCGCAATGACAGCGATCTCTATGGCGCCGCCCTCAGTCTGTGGAATGCCCTCAACCACCGTACCGGCATCGAGCCCTATATCCGGGTCTACAACCCCGAGCTGACCCGCCACGGATGGCAGTCTCCCCATACCATCGTCGAGATCATCCTGCAGGATTCCCCCTTCCTGGTGGACTCCATCCGCATGGCCCTCAAGCGTCTCAACATCACCGCCCACATGATGCTGCACCAGCCGCTGCACCTGATCCGCAGCGAAGGCGGCAAGATTGGCGCCATCCTGGAACTGGACAACACCGCAGAGCAGACCTCGGTGGAAACAGCCTTCCTCATCGAAATCGATCACCTGACCGGTGAAGAGGAGATGGACGCCCTGACTGCCGAGCTCAACTCGGTGGCGCGGGAAGTGGCCCTGGCGGTGGGAGACTGGCAGCCCATGCTGGCGCGCCTGAACGAGATCATCGAGGAGCTGCCCAAACGCAAGAACCCGGTCAGCCAGGCCGAGGTGGACTCCTGCGTCGCCTTCCTCAAATGGGTGGCCGCCCACAACTTCACCCTGATGGGTTATCGTCGCTACGACGTCAAGGCGGTGGAGGGGGATCACGAGATCCTGCCGCAGCCCGAGTCCAGCCTGGGGCTGATGAAGAACTCCATCAAGGACGAAGGCCAGCGCCTCGGCACCATGCCCGCCAGCGCCCGTCACGCGGCCCTCAGTTCCGACTTGCTGATCCTCACCAAGTCCAACAGCAAGTCCCGGGTGCATCGTCCGGCCTATGTGGACTACATCGGCATCAAGCGTTTCGACGAGCACGGCAAGGTGGTGGGAGAGGATCGCTTCATCGGCCTGTATGCCTCCTCCATCTACAACACCAGTGCGACCCAGATCCCCCTCATCAGCCACCGCCTCGAGCGCATCATGGCCGCCTCCGGCTTTGAATCGGGCTCTCATGCCTACAAAGCGCTGCTGAACGTGCTGGAAACCTACCCGCGCGACGAGCTGATCCAGGCCCGTGAAGAGGAGCTGCTGGCCACCGGTCTCGGGGTGCTGGAGATGCAGGAGCGGGACATGCTGCGCCTGTTCGTGCGCCGCGATGTCTACGGCCGCTTCTTCTCCTGCATGGTCTATGTCACCAAGGAGCGCTACAACACGGCGCTGCGAGTCAAGACCCAGCAGATTTTGCAGAAATATTTTGGCAGCAGCATCGATGTGGAGTTCAACGTCTACTTCACCGAGGGCGTGCTGGCACGGACCCACTACATAGTGCGGGTCAACAACAACAACGTGGATGTGGATGTGAACGAAGTACAGAACAACCTGATTGAAGCGGCCCGCAGCTGGGATGACCGCCTGGATTCCGTGCTGCTTTCCCACTATGGCGAGGCCCGCGGTAACGAGCTGCGCCGCCGTTTCAGCACCGCCTTCCCCCGTGCCTACAAGGAAGATGTGCTGCCGGGCTCTGCCGTCGCGGACATCATGGCCCTGGATGGATTGAGCGAGGCCGAGCCGCTTGGCATGCTGTTCTACCGCGCCCAGGAGGAGGAGAACGATCGCCGGGTACGCCTCAAGCTGTTCCACCGAAGCGAACCCATCCACCTCTCCGACGTCCTGCCCATGCTGGAAAACATGGGGCTGCGCGTCATCGGCGAGACCCCGTATCAGGTACGGACCCCCACCGGCGAGGTGTTCTGGATCCTCGATTTCTCCATGCTGCTGCGCGGTGAGCAACCGTTCGATCTGGAGCAGAGCCAGCAGCGCTTCCAGCAGGCCTTCGCCGCCATCTGGAGCAAGACCCTGGAAGATGACGGCTTCAACCGTCTGGTGCTGGGTGCCGGCCTCACCGGTCGTCAGGTATCCGTGCTGCGGGCCTATGCCAAATACATGCGCCAGACCGGCGTCTCCTTCAGCCAGTCCTATATCGAGGAGACCCTGACCCGTTATCCGGACATCGCCCAACTGCTGTTCACTCTGTTCGAACAGCGCCTGGATCCGGCCATCAAGCAGGATGCCAAGGTGCAGGCCAAGCTGCACGAGGAGCTTGCGGCCAAGCTGGATCAGGTCGCCAACCTGGATGACGATCGCATCATTCGCCGTTATGTGGAGATGATCGACGCCACCCTGCGCACCAACTACTACCAGCTGGACAAGGCGGGCAACATCAAGCCCTACATCTCCTTCAAGCTGGCCCCCTCCAGCATCACCGACATGCCGCTGCCGCTGCCGAAGTTCGAGATCTTCGTCTACTCCCCGCGAGTGGAAGGGGTACACCTGCGCTGGGGCAAGGTGGCCCGTGGCGGCCTGCGCTGGTCCGATCGCAAGGAGGACTTCCGCACCGAAGTGCTGGGTCTGGTGAAAGCCCAGCAGGTGAAGAACACCGTTATCGTGCCGGTGGGCGCCAAGGGCGGCTTCTATTGCAAGCAGATGCCGGCAGGCGCCCCCCGTGCCGTCATCCAGGAGGAGGGCAAGGCCTGCTACCGTCTGTTCATCCGCGGTCTGCTCGACGTGACCGACAACATCATCGGCGGCGAGGTGATCCCGCCCAAATCCGTGGTGCGTCACGACGAGGATGATTATTACCTGGTAGTGGCGGCCGACAAAGGCACCGCGACCTTCTCCGACATCGCCAACGAGATAAGCCTCGAATACGGCCACTGGCTCGGCGATGCGTTTGCCTCCGGCGGCTCGGTGGGCTATGACCACAAGAAGATGGGCATCACCGCCCGCGGCGCCTGGGAATCGGTCAAGCGCCACTTCCGTGAGATTGGCATCAACTGCCAGACCACCGACTTCACGTGCGTGGGGATAGGCGACATGGCCGGCGACGTGTTCGGCAACGGCATGCTGCTCTCCGAGCACATCCAGCTGGTGGGCGCCTTCAACCACATGCACATCTTCGTCGACCCGACCCCGGATGCGGCCAGGAGCTTCGTCGAGCGCAAGCGCCTGTTCGAGCTGCCCGGCTCCAGCTGGGATGACTACAACCGTGAGCTCATCTCCAAGGGGGGCGGCATCTTCCTGCGCTCTGCCAAGTCCATCAAGCTGAGTCCGGAAATGCAGACCCTGCTCGGCACCGACAAGAGCGGCATGGCCCCGAACGAGCTGATCAAGGCGCTGCTCTGCCTGAACGTCGACCTGCTCTGGAACGGCGGCATCGGCACCTATGTGAAGAGCGCCCGCGAGAGCGACGCCGACGTCGGGGATCGCAGCAACGACGTGCTGCGGGTCAATGGTCGTGACCTGCGTGCCCGCATCGTGGGCGAGGGTGGCAATCTTGGCTTCACCCAGCTTGGCCGGGTGGAGTATGCAAGTCAGGGTGGTCGCATCAACACCGACTTCACCGACAACGTGGGCGGGGTGGATTGCTCCGACAACGAGGTCAACATCAAGATCCTGCTGAACCAATTGGTGGCGGCCGGTGACCTGACCCTCAAGCAGCGCAACCAGATGCTCTACGAGATGACGGATGCGGTGGCCCAGGTGGTCATCACCAACGCCTATCGCCAGTCACAGTCCATCTCGGTGACCGCCTTCCGTGGTGCCGAGCAGCTGAAAGAGCAGCAGCGCTTCATCCAGGGGCTGGAGCGGGAAGGCAAGCTGGACCGGGCACTCGAGTTCCTCCCCTCCGACGAGGAGCTCTCCGAGCGGATGGCGGCAGGGCAGGGGCTGACCCGACCCGAGCTGGCGGTGCTGGTGGCTTATGGCAAGATGGTGCTCAAAGAGCAGCTCAACTGCCCGGAAGTGACCGAGGAGCCCTTCCTCGCCAACATGCTGGTCACCAGCTTCCCGACCCAGTTGCAGCAGCAATTTGGCGCTGCCCTGGCCCAGCACCCGCTACGAGGCGAGATCATCGCGACCCGGGTGGCCAACATGCTGGTCAACGACATGGGGCTCAACTTCGCCAGCCGGATGAAGGACGAGACCGGTGCCTCGGTGGCGGAAGTGGCCTGCTGCTTCGCCATGGCCCGGGAAGTGTTCGGCCTCGGCGCCCTGTGGCGTGACATCGAAGGGTGTGACAACGGGGTGGATGCCCAGACCCAGCTCGAGCTGATGTTCTACAGCCGCCGCATCGTACGCCGCGCCACCCGCTGGTTCCTGCGCGCCCGCAACCGCAGCTGGAGCATCGGCGAGAACATCGCCTTCTTCCGCCCGGCCTTCGAGACCCTGAGTCAGCACCTTTATGAGGTAATGGACGAAAGCGAAGTGGCCGAACACAGCCAGGCGGTCGCCGCCCTGGTGGAGAAACAGGTGCCGGAGGCCATCGCCCGTCGCGTGGCCCACATGAGCAGCCTCTTCTCCTGCCTGGATCTGGCGCAGATTGCTGCGGAGCACAAGACCGACATCCTGCGGGTTGCCAACGTCTACTACCGCCTGGGCGCCAAGCTGGATCTGCACTGGTTCCTCGAACAGATCAACCATCAGCCGGTGGGCAACCACTGGCAGGCGATGGCGCGGGCCTCCTTCCGCGAAGATCTGGACTGGCAGCAACGCAGCCTCACCTCCGTGGTACTGGAAGGGTGCAAAGAGCAGGGGGAATGCGCTACCATAATGGCCGACTGGATTTCGGAGCATGAGCAACTCTTGTCCCGTTGGACCCACATGTTGGCCGACTTCAAGACCACGAGCACGCACGAGTTCGCCAAGTTCTCGGTGGCCTTGCGAGAGTTGAACCTGCTCCAGTTGAATTGCCGAACCTCGGCATAACCCCAAAAGCCCCGGCCAGTTGCCGGGGCTTTTTTTAAGGAGCAAGCATGCTGTACCCACTCGCCAGGCATTTCCTGTTCAAACTCAATCCGGAGCAGGCTCACGATCTCTCCATCAAATATTTGCCCCGCCTTCTTGGTACCCCGCTTGATTGTTTCTTCCGCCACTCTCTGCCCAAACGCCCCGTCACCGTCATGGGGCTTAATTTTGCCAATCCGGTGGGGTTGGCCGCCGGTCTGGATAAAGACGGGGAGTGCATAGATGCCTTCGGCGCCATGGGGTTCGGTTTCATCGAGGTCGGTACCGTGACCCCCAGACCCCAGAGCGGCAATGACAAGCCTCGTCTCTTCCGGGTGATCCCGGCCGAGGGGATCATCAATCGCATGGGATTCAACAACAAGGGAGTCGATCACCTAGTGGCCAAGGTGAAAGAGGCCAAATATCAGGGGGTGATCGGCATCAATATCGGCAAGAACAAGGACACCCCCATCGAGCAGGGCAAGGATGATTACCTTCTCTGCATGGACAAGGTGTATGACCACGCCGGTTATATTGCGGTCAATATTTCCTCGCCAAACACCCCGGGTCTGCGTCAATTGCAATATGGCGATGCACTGGATGAACTGCTGGCCGCATTGAAACAGCGTCAACAGGAGCTGGCCGAGAAATATAAAAAGTATGTGCCGCTGGCCGTGAAAATTGCCCCGGATCTGTCACTCGATGAAATAGATCAGGTAGCCGCCTCTTTGATCAAGAACCGTATTGACGGTGTCATCGCCACCAATACCACTCTGGAGCGGGAGATGATATATGACATGCCCCATGCCGCAGAGGCTGGCGGGCTCAGCGGTCGTCCGCTCCAGCACAAGAGCACCGAGGTGATCCGCCACCTGGCCAAGGCCCTCGACGGCGCCCTGCCCATTATCGGTGTGGGTGGTATCGACAGCGCCATGGCGGCTCGGGAAAAACTGGCAGCGGGTGCCAGTCTTGTCCAGATTTACAGCGGCTTTATTTATAAAGGGCCGAGTCTGGTCAAAGAGATCGTTACCCATATTTAAAAAATAACCGGTTGCCCTTATTTAACGTTGCTCAAATTCTCGACATGGAATAAAGTCGAGGGACGGCTTAGATAAGGGCACCACCATGTGTATTCAACCCAATGACAATTGGCAGTGGCATTATGACGCTCAGGATGATCGCCTGATGCTGGATTTGTCCGATCGCATGATATTTGCCACCGAATATAAAGGTCGACAACTTGTTCCCTGTTCTTTCACCACCCAGCCTTTTTGTGTGGATGATGCCGCCCTCTATTACCAGTTGATGGACAAGGCCGCTGAACTCGACTGGAGTACGCCCCACCAGGTCCAGCTGGTCCTCAATGCCATCGCCGTCAGCCGTTTTTATAAACCCCTGATGCCGCAAAGCTGGTTCTTTCATGAACAGCAGGCTCATGTTATTCCAGAGATGGGATCCCTGGTGTGGATGGATACTCCCCACGGTCGGGGGGAATTCATGGTCATCGAAGCCGGCGATCAGGCGAGCGTTTGCCTGAACCTGACCGACGAACTGGTGCTGACCAACAGCAAGACGCTGCCGCGCTTTGCAGTGATCAAGGTGATGAATAACCGGATGCAAGCCAGAGTCCGGGCACAGACACAATATCGGGAAGTGGGCTGACGATGGGGCCGTTATATGGCGACGAATAAGTCCGTTATAGGCCTGCTATATTAGTCTGATATTTAAGCGCTCAGTCTCTCTCTTGTTCCATTATTTGTCTTTTTCCTTCGTCTGGTCGTCACGACCATTTTCTGCCTGGTCCTGGCAAGATTTTCGAATTCTTTACGAATGTGATGGTAGACAGCTGCCAGCCAAGAGCGGGATCCTGTCGCCCGCAAGGGGGGAGGGGAGAGTCTGCCGCGCCTCTTGCCGTTTATATGGCGCCTTTGTCCAAGGTTCGAGTGCCGAGCGCGGGCCGATAAGGTATAATGCGGCACTATTTTTATGGCATCCCCGTGAGCGTGATGAAAGAATTTTTTGCAACCTGCCCCAAGGGGCTGGAAAACCTGCTGGCCGTCGAGCTGACCAATCTGGGTGCGGAGCAGGTCCGTGAGACCGTGGCCGGCGTCCACTTCAAGGGCGAACTGGCCATCGGCTACAAGGCCTGTCTGTGGAGCCGCTTTGCCTCCCGTATCGTGCTGGTGCTCTCCGAGTTCCAGATGAACGACGATCTGGACCTCTACCTCGGGGCTCATACCATTCCCTGGGAGGAGCACTTCTCCGGTACCGCCACCATCGCGGTGGACTTTACCGGTACCAACGCCTCCATTCGC
Organism: Aeromonas sp. QDB18; assembly: GCF_027705325.1. Taxonomy (NCBI): domain Bacteria; kingdom Pseudomonadati; phylum Pseudomonadota; class Gammaproteobacteria; order Aeromonadales; family Aeromonadaceae; genus Aeromonas; species Aeromonas sp. QDB18. The sequence continues at coordinate 20,417 of NZ_JAPDBQ010000012.1, read as the reverse complement.
AATACCCAGTACGGCGCCCTGAAGATCAAGGACGCCATCGTCGATCGCTTCACCAAGCGCGGCCACGTGCGCCCGGATGTGGACAAGAAGTCTCCGGACATTCGCATCATGGCGCACCTTGGCAAAGGCAAGGCCAATATCACGCTGGACTTGTCAGGCCCGGCGCTGCACCAGCGCTTCTATCGCCAGGGCACCGGCGAGGCGCCCCTCAAAGAGAACCTGGCTGCGGCCATGATTGCCCGCAGCGGCTGGGCTGGCGAGCCCATGATGGACCCCATGTGCGGCTCCGGTACCCTGCTGATTGAAGCGGCCTTCATCGCTGCCGACATGGCGCCTGCGCTGCGCCGTGAGCGCTTCGGTTTCGATCGCTGGCTGCAACACGATGGTGAACTGTGGCAGAGTCTGATGATGGAAGCCCAGGTGCGTGCCAAGCGCGGCATGCAGCGCTGCGAGGTGAAACTGTTCGGTTGCGATGCGGATACCCGGGTCCTGATGAAGGCCCGTGACAACGCCAAGGCCGCCGGCGTGGCCCATCTCATTACCTTCAAGCAGGCCGATGTCACCAAGCTGGAAAATCCGCTGCCGATGCCGGCTGTGGAAGGAGAGAGCCGTCAGGTCGGCATGCTCATCTCCAACCCGCCCTATGGCGAGCGTCTCGGTGAATTCCCGGCGTTGCTGGAAGTGCATCAGGCCCTTGGCGATGCCCTGCGCCGCGGCTTCCAGGGGTGGAAGGTCACCATTCTCTCCGCCTCTCCCGAACTCCTGAGCTGCCTGCGCTTGCGTGCCGACAAGCAGTATCGCCTGTTCAACGGCGCCCTCGAGTGCCAGCTGCGCAACTATCAGATCGCCCTCGATGCCGTCGCTTCCCAGAAAGAGGTGGCCCAGGACTTTGCCAACCGTCTGCGCAAGAATCTGAAGACCCTCGAGAAATGGGCGAGCAAGGAGAACCTCGATTGCTACCGCCTCTATGACGCGGACTTGCCGGAGTACAACGCTGCCATCGACCGCTATCAGGATTATCTGGTGGTACAGGAGTACGCGGCGCCCAAGGACATTCCCGCCCAGAAGACCCGCCAGCGTCTGCTGGACATGGTGCAGGCCGCCATCAAGGTGACCGGCATGGACGGCGAGAAGGTGATCCTGAAGGTGCGCGAGCGCCAGGAAGGCAAACAGCAGTACCAGAAGCTCTCCGAAGAGCAGCACCGGATGGAGGTTCAGGAGTACGGTGCACGCCTCTGGGTCAACCTCTACGACTATCTGGACACCGGCCTCTTCCTCGACCATCGCCAGACCCGCCGCATGCTGGGCCAGATGGCTCGGGGCAAGCGCTTCCTGAACCTCTTCGCCTACACCGGCAGTGCCACCGTGCACGCGGGGCTCGGCGGCGCCCGCGAAACCACCACGGTGGACATGTCGCGCACCTACCTCAACTGGGCCCAGGACAACATGCGCCTCAACTCGCTGGTGGGCCGCGAGCACAAGTTCGTGCAGGCGGACTGCCTGAAGTGGCTCTCCGAGGCGGACGAACAGTACGACCTCATCTTCATCGATCCGCCCACCTTCTCCAACTCCAAGCGGATGGACGAGAGCTTCGACGTGCAGCGGGATCACCTGCTGTTGATGCAGCACCTCAAGCGCCTGCTCGCGGCGGACGGCACCCTGGTCTTCTCCAACAACAAGCGCCACTTCAAGATGGACTTGGCCGGCCTTGACGCCATCGGTCTCAAGGCGCAGAACATCACGAACAAGACCCGGCCCAAGGACTTCGAGCGCAACCAGCATATCCACAACTGCTGGATCATCACCCACGCCGAGGCACAAGGCTGATGCTGACCCTGTTTCACACCGACGGCTGCCACCTGTGCGAACAGGCGTGGACGCTGGTGGAACAGGCCGGGATGGCCGCGCAGACCCGCCGTTGCGACATCCTGGAGGAGGAGGCCTGGCTCGAGGCTTACCGGGTGCGCATCCCGGTGCTGCAAGACAGTGCCGGCCGGGAGCTGGGCTGGCCTTTTACCCTGGGGGAGCTGCAAGGCTGGCTGGTACAGGGGTGAGCAGGATTTGACGACAAAACGGGGGCAGACTCACGCTGCCGCCCGTTTTTTCATAAGCAACAAGGAACAAACATGGCTCTTTTGACATTGCACGGCGCGTCCCTGTCGTTCAGTGATTTTCCGCTGCTCGACCATGCCGAGCTCACCATAGAGCGGGGCGAGCGCCTCTGTCTGGTGGGTCGCAACGGGGCGGGCAAGTCTACCCTGATGAAGGTGATTGCCAGCGAACTGCCGCTGGACGACGGCCGTCTGGTGTTGCAACAAGATTTGAAAGTGACCCGCCTCGAGCAGGATCCGCCCGCCTCGAGCGAGATCACCGTGTTCGATTACGCCGCAGAAGGGCTGGCCGGGGTAGGGGAGCTGCTCAAGCAGTACCACCATGTCTCCCACGCCCTGGCGCACGACCCTTCCGATGCCAACATTCGCACCATGAGCCAGTTGCAGGAGCAGCTCGACTATCAGAACGGCTGGCAGTACGAGACCCGCATCAATCAGGTGCTGACCCTGCTTGATCTCGACCCTGATGTGACGCTCGACAGTCTGTCTGGCGGCTGGCTGCGCAAGGTGGCTCTGGCCCGCGCCCTGGCGTGTGACCCGGATCTGTTGCTGCTGGACGAGCCGACCAACCACCTGGACATCGATGCCATCAACTGGCTGGAAGAGTTCCTCAAGGACTTTCGCGGCGCCATCGTCTTCATCTCCCACGACCGGGAGTTCATCCACAAGCTGGCGACCCGGATCATCGATCTCGATCGCGGCGTGCTCACCTCCTGGCCCGGCAACTACGACGAATATCTGCAAGGCAAGGAGGAGTGGCTGCGGGTCGAGGAGCTGAAAAACGCCGAGTTCGACCGCAAGCTGGCCCAGGAAGAGGTATGGGTGCGCCAGGGGATCAAGGCGCGTCGTACCCGCAACGAGGGACGGGTGCGGGCCCTCAAGGCGATGCGCATGGAGCGCACCCAGCGCCGGGAACTGCAGGGCAAGGCCAAGCTGCAACTGGACGAGGCGGGCCGCTCCGGCAAGCTGGTGTTCGAGACCGAGGGGCTGGGGCTGGACTTTGGTGATCGCACCCTGTTCCAGGGACTGGATCTGCAGGTGCTGCGCGGGGACAAGATTGCTCTGGTGGGCCCCAACGGCTGCGGCAAGTCGACCCTGATCAAGCTGCTGATGGGTCAGCTCGAGGCGAGCCGTGGCTCGGTGCGCCAGGGGACCAACCTGGAAGTGGCCTACTTCGATCAATATCGTGAGCAGCTCGACCCCGAGAAGACGGTGGTGGACAACGTGGGGGAGGGCAAGCAGGAGGTAATGGTTCGCGGCCGCTCCCGCCACATCCTCGGCTACCTGCAGGACTTCCTGTTCGAGCCCAAGCGGGCGCGCACCCCGGTCAAGGCCTTGTCAGGGGGCGAGAAAAACCGTCTACTGTTGGCCAAACTCTTCCTCAAGCCCAGTAACTTGTTGATTCTGGATGAACCAACCAACGACCTGGATGTCGAAACGCTGGAATTGCTGGAAGAGCTGCTCACCGATTACCCGGGCACCCTGCTGCTGGTCAGCCACGATCGCCGTTTCATCGACAATACCGTGACCGGCTGCTGGCTGTTTGAAGGGGATGGACGGATCAGCGATTATGTCGGGGGCTACGCCGACATGATGGCCACACGAGCCCTGCAGGCCGCCCAACAGACGGCCAAGGCGACCCAGAACAAGGTGGCAGAGCCTGTCGCGTCGGCAGCGGAGCCTGCGAAAAAAACACGAAAACTCTCTTACAAGTTGCAACTGGAGCTGGATAATCTGCCAGCCCGGCTGGAACAGTTGGAAATGGAACTCGATGCCCTGCAGGCCGAGATTAACCACCCCGGTTTCTTCTCTCTGCCAGCAGAGCAGACCCAGCCCAAACTGGATGCATTGAATGCGGCAGAGGCCGCATTGGAACACGCCTTCTCCCGTTGGGAGGAGTTGGAAGCGTTGAAACATCAAGACTAAGGAAGTAGATGAAAAAGCAATTATCCATGCTGGCCATCCTGGTCGGCGCCAGCCTCAACGCGCAGGCGGCACAAAGCTCCTTTTTCACCATCGTCGATGACGAAGTCAAAGGCTATGCCAGCGGGATCAGCGGCGATGCCAACGGCCTCATCGGGCTCAACACCAAGAACAACATGGCGGAATACTTCTCCACCGTGCGGTTTGCCGACTTCCTGGTCGATCGTTTCCGTTTCGAGCAGGGTTGCATGCTCTCCAACTCGGTCTGCAACTCCTTCTGGAGCGACAACTCGGGCTTTGCCTACCAGTGGCGTCGCGACTTCCTGGACAAGGTGGATCAACGCAGCAACCTGGGCTACGTGACCAGCTCCGAGGTCGATGGCCTGGTGACGGCCCTCGGGGATGTCCCGGAGGATCGGGTCGGTTACAAGATGAATGGCAAGCTGCGCACCGCCTTTGCCGTGGTCAATGACGGCAACCCGGTCGAGCTCAAGGATGCGGCCAGCACCCACGGCCTGAGCGTACCCACCTCCATCAAGAAGCTGGACAACGGTCAGTATCTGGTGACCGGTACCGCGGCCAGCGACAAGTATCGCCACAAGGTGGGCGGTGACTTCTACAAGTGGTGTTTCGAGACGGGCAATGACAGCCAGTACGGTGACTTCCGCTACTGCCCCGGGGTCGATACCCAGGCGAGCTTCTGGCTGCTCAACAGCTCGGGCGGGTTCAACAAGCTGATGCAGGCCGGTACCTATGGCCATCAGCGTGACGAGGTGCTGCAAACCGCCTCTGCACTGGGCGTGGCCAAGTACAACGGCACCCTCTACGGCGTGGGCTACAGCTCCACCGGCGAGGTGGGCACCGGTGATCTGGATGGTCGCAACCTCGCCAGCTACTGGACCCTGGATACGGCTGCCGGCACCGTGGGCACCACCAAGATCATCCCGCTGCCGGATGGCGAGCCTGGCAAGGACGATGCCAAGCTGCAACACAGCTGGGCCGTGGCCGTCAACGACAACGGCTACGTGATCGGCAACCAGCGCTATCGCATCAACAAGGGACAGAACCGCCCGGTGGAGATGTTCCTGTTCAACCTGAGCAAGCCGGGTACGGCGGCCAGCCTTCCTCTCCAGGACAAGCCGGTCTCGGGGGCAGGCTCGGAAGCGGCCGCCATCAACGAGCACAACATGGTGGTCGGCTGGCGCGACTCCCGCCATCAGACCCAACCGGTGGTCAATGGTACCAACCGCATGCAGGAAGCCTTCCTGCTGAACGCGGCCGCCCCGGCCAACAGCTGGTATCTGAACGATCTCATCTGTGGCAAGGATGACGCCGGCAACAAGCAGTGTGCCCAGAACGGCAAGTACTATCACATCGCTTACGCCAGCGGCATCAGCAGCGACGGCACCATTGCCGCGACGGCGTATCGCTATGACAGCGAGAGCGACCTCAACAAACGCGCCAACGCCACCGTGGTCGCCGTCAAACTGACGCCGGCCGTGGCGGATTATCAGGGCAATGCCCCGGCCAGCTATGTGGTCAGCAATGCGCCGGTCAACAACCAGACCGGTCAGGATGGTGGCGAGGGCGGTGGCGGCAGCCTGTTCTGGTTGACTCTGCTGGCGCTGCCCTTTGCCTGGCTGCGTCGCTATCAGCGATAAATAAGTGTCATCAAAAATTAATGCAGTTCAGTATCTTGTGTCACAACCCCTGAATAGCATGGAATTTTTTGTTTGACCCTGCCTCCCCCCTGGGGTAAAGATGAAGGCGACCGGTGAAAAACTGGTCGCTTTTTTTGTTCCACGAAGAGGGTCGTAGATGATGAAAAGACAGAAACGGGACCGTCTGGAGAGAGCTCGCGCTCGTGGTTATCAGGCTGGCGTAGTCGGCAAACAGAAAGAAGCGTGTCCGTACCAGTGCCTGGATGCAAGGGGCCATTGGCTTGGTGGTTGGCGCGATGCCATGGAAGGGCGAGGCTCAGGCCTCTTCATGAAGTAACCGATACTTCATCACTCATTACAAAAGGAAAGGGGCCATCGTGGCCCCTTTACGTTGTCTCTGCTCACCCAGGAGCAGGATCAGAATGCGGTGGTGTCTTTGAACAGGCCCACTTTCAGATCGGTGGCGCTGTAGATGGGGCGACCATCCACTTCCACGACGCCATCGGCAATGCCCATGACCAGTTTGCGGTTGATGACGCGCTTGAAGGTGATCTTGTAGGTGACCTTCTTGGCCGTCGGCAGGATCTGGCCGGTGAACTTGACTTCACCGACACCCAGCGCACGTCCTTTGCCAGGACCCCCTTTCCAGCCCAGGAAGAAGCCGACCAGTTGCCACATGGCATCCAGGCCCAGGCAGCCGGGCATGACGGGATCGCCGGGGAAGTGGCAGTCGAAGAACCAGAGATCCGGCGTAATATCGAGTTCAGCCAGGATTTCACCCTTGCCGTGCTCGCCGCCATGGTCGTTGATCTTGACGATGCGATCCATCATCAGCATGTTGGGGGCGGGCAGCTGGCTGTTACCTTCACCAAATAATTCGCCACGGCTGCAGGCAAGCAGCTCTTCACGGGTAAAGGACTCTTTGCCTTGTTCGCACAGGGAGAGGCGGGGATCAGTGGTGTCGTTATCTAGGGTCACGCTGTTTATCCTTCATATGGGTCAAAGCCGGGCCAATTTAGCTTACAGCTGTTCGCTAAACAACTCCGATCACTTCATTTAACGGCCAAGCAGCCGATCCAGCAGGCTGCGCAGCAGGCCGCCACTCTTGGTTGCCGTGCCATTGAGTTCGTCAAGTCTCTCCTGGATGCGACCAAACAGGGTATCCGGCATGTCCGGTTCGCCAGCAACGCAGCCGGTGAGCAGCTCGATAGCCTCTTCCACGTGATCCACCGGGTGGATGTGGAACTGGCCGGCCTCTACTGCCGCGATCACTTCATCAGAGAGGTTGAGCTGCTGGGCGTTGGTGCCGGGCAGCAGAATGCCTTGCTTGCCGGTGAGACCGTGGATCTTGCACACCCGGAAGAAGCCCTCAATCTTCTCGTTCACGCCGCCAACGGCCTGCACATTGCCGAACTGGTCGACCGCACCGGTCACGGCGAAGTGCTGATAGATGGGCTGGCGGGCGAGGGCGGAGAGGAGGGCACACAGGCCGGTCAGGGAGGCGCTGTCACCATCGATCTCGTGGTATGACTGCTCGAACACCAGGTTGGCCGAGAGCGGCGAGGGGTTCTCTGCACCGAACTTGTTGGAGAGGTAGCCGTGGATGATCATCATGGCCTTGGCGTGAATGTGACCGGCGAGCTCCGCCTTGCGCTCGATGTCAGCCACATCGCCATCCCCGAGGTGGACGGTCGCGGTGAGGCGTACCGGCTCCCCGAAGTCATAGGGATGGCCGGCCACCTGGATGACGGAAAGGCCGTTGATCTGGCCAACCTCTTCACCGTCGGTCTGCAGCAGGATCTGGCCGTCGATGACACCCTGATCCGATTGCTCCACCAGATAGTTGAGGCGGTAATCCTGCTCTTCCAGGGCGAGCAGGATATGTTCGTCAGTGACGCAGGTCGCTTCCAGCTCGCGGGCCAGGCTGTCGGCCATGCGCATGATGGCGCCGAGCTGTACCTCGGAGAGGGATAGCCACTCCTGGTGGTCACACAGGCGGCTGGCATGGCGACAGAGGGCGAGGAGGGCACTTGGCGTGAAATCCAGCAGCGCCCAGCGCGCTCGCAGCCAGGCGAGATATTGCAGGAAGGCGGGGAGATCTTCCTCGATGTTCACTTCGGAGACCAGATCGGCACGCAGGAAGATGCGCTCCGCCATGTCCCTGTCCAGCATCTGGAATTCCGCCACGTCCAGCCTGTCACCGACCAGGATCAACTTGAACCGGATGGGGGTCGCTTCCGGGGTGAAGAACGGCGTCAGCGTCTTGCCTTCCTGATAGGCATTCCAGTCCAGCTCGCCTTTTTGCATGGCGTTTTTGAGCTTGAACCAGAGATGAGGCTGATCCAGCAGCTCATCGAGCTGAAGTATCAGGTAACCACCGTTGGCTTCCCGCAGCAGACCAGGTTCCAAAAGGTGCTGGTTGGCGTAAACGGAGCCTTGTTCCGTCTGATAGTTGATGGAGCCGAACAAGGTATCCCAGTTCAGGTCACGGCCGTAGACGACAGGGGCTTGCTGATCCTCATGATGGATCAGCAGGTTGATTAGCACCGGGTGCTGGAACTCGAGGCCCTGGGCGACATGGGCGGCCAGATCGGAGAGGAAATCCACGATCTTGGGGTCGTTGTTCTGTTTGCGGATGATCCGGGTGACCAGCCGCTCGGCGTCGAGATGGTGGCTCATCAGCTTGAGCAGCTCACCGACCATTTCGCAGAACTCGAAACCCGAGCCCGGTTGCAGGCGCAGCCAGATGGGCTTGAAAGGGTTGTTGAGATTCTCGGTATAACAGAGATCGAACAGGTCGCCATCCTTGCCATTCGAAGAGGCGATCAGGGTCTGGCAGACATTCTCGTAATCTGCACCGGGGAAACCGTTGAGGATCATGACCGGGCAGTCACCATCAAAACTGGCCAGCCGTTTGATACCCGAAATCGCTCTGGGTTGCAGGGCGGCAAACGGCATGGGGTCGAGTTCGCCAAGTGTGGGGAACTGCTCAATCGAGAAAGCGGGTTTTAATTGTTCTGATGTTAATTCAGCCACTTAAGACATCCGGTCGGGGATAGGATCAATTGCCACCATTATACACAGTTCGGTTGAGGGTGACAGAATACCAAGATATATCATTTAACATAATATACATTATGCGCGGTGTCGAGTTTATGAGTCCCAGGGCATGGTCAATCAAGGATTGTCTTTAGGTCCCGCGTCTTGGTTATGAGTGCAGTTTTATTGTTCACCACTGGTTATCAATCATATGTACGGTCCTGGTCGAGCAAGTGGTCCAGCGGCTTGCGGCTGGCACTCTCGTGACGTTCCCGGTTGCTGGTGTGCAGGTACTTGGAGGTGGTGTCGATGCTATCGTGTCCCGCATCGGCTTGTACGTGGGATAAAGGCCGGCCGTGCAGATTGATGTCATGGGTGATACCGGTGTGGCGAATGGAGTGCGGCGTCAGGGTTCGCATTTCAGCGGCATCCTGATCAAAACCGTCTTGTTCGGCGAGGCTTGCGGCCTGTTCAAATACCGCCATTACCAGGTCTCGTAGCTGGCGGATACCCAGATTGGCATTGAGTTCACCTTGTTCGCGGCCATGGGCCGCCGCCTTGTGGCGTACGAACAGCGGGGTTTGCTCTCCGGGGGCCGGCAGTGGCGAAAGTCCAAGAAAGGTACGATAGCGAGCCAGGGCTTCGAGCAGAGCCTGAGAAACGGCCACGGTGCGACGTTTACCGCCTTTGCTGCGGGGAATGTCATAACCCCAGACGCCCGTTTTGGCGTCACGTCGAAACTGGCCCATGACGGGGCTGAAACCCGGCCTGGCCGCCACCTCGGAAATCCGCAGATAACAGGCATACATCAGACAGATGAGAAAGCGGCTGCGCTCATGTTGTGCCGGGCATTCGGCAGCGAGCTGTTCGGCGGCTTGCATCACATAGGACCATTGCAGTTCGGTGAAGGATTGCGCGTCTTCACCAGCCTCCTGGGGGCCCGCACGTTTAACCCGCTGCAGCAGGAGAGCCGGATTGCGATCCATGTACTCCTCCTGGATGAGAAACTGGAAGAAGGCGGACAAAATGGCGAGTTTTGTCTTCATCGCCTGCTCACTCAGTCGATACGGCAGCTCCCGGCCCAGTTCCCGCTTGCCAAGAAACGGACGCCACAGGGGGTTTGGCAACCGTTCCCCCCACTCCTTGTCGAGCACGAACTGGGCGACGTTGCGATAGGCAATCAGTCCGGACGGTGGCGCCTGGCAATAGTCGAGATAGCGCATCATGATGCGCCTGGTGAGATCCCTGGGGCTGATGGCCACCTCGCAAAAACACCAGTGCAAAAAAGTGGTCAGCTCACTGCGATAGGTCTTGTAGTTGTTTTCGCTGTGGCGCTGCTCCAGCAGCCAGTCGACGGCCAGCTCATACACGATCCCCGCGTCGGGGACCTTGCCAAGACTCAGGGTGGCGAGGTACTGGTTGACCTGGGGATTGCCCGCTTCAAGGTGGTCCACGCTATCGAACAGTGGCATGGCGGGTGGAAGTGCTGGATGAGTCATGATGGTGTGTGATGTCGGTTGAATGTTTTGAACGGGGCCGTAACCCCCTGATGCCGATAAATGGGGTTATCGGCATCAGGGCTTGCAGTGCGCCTTGGGGGCAACGACCTGAGGCATCTTGCTGTGATACCCCATGATCACGAGCAATCGGCATATTCAATGAATATGCAGTGTGGTTGGAAAATTCTCGGGGAAAATAGCCGCGATAATGACTTAAGTTGCACTTTTCATGAATGAGAGAGCGGCTTCTGCCTCACATCCCCTTCCCCGCCCTTTCGTCTCAAGCCACACTCTTCAGGGGCTTCCCCTTTGGCAGTTCAGTATCCAGCTTGTCTTCTTTGGGTGGATTCCCCTGCCCTTTTCCACCGCGCAATACCTGCTGCAACTGATCCCGCTGCTCGGCCAGATAAAAGGCCAGACTCTCCTGCTGCTCCGGTGCAAGCGAGACCGGCGCACCCGCCAGCAGTGTCATCAGCTCATCGGCGGTGTCCAGCAGTTTGTCATAGGCATCCGCCTCTTTCTTGCTGGCAAAGGTCATCTTCTCCACTCCCCCACGTACCACAACATACTTGATCTCAACGGCCATCGCGGCGCCCTCCTGATGATTGTGATTGCAAGTATATGTACGTATATACAGTATTGCAAATACCCTCAGCATGTCGGCATGCATCGCCAGCCCCTGCTTGGCTGGCGGCGGCCAGTTCACAGCGGAAAACACGTCTTTTCAAAGGGGGGTGTGCAGCGCGGCAAGACAGGGCAGGCGTTTTAAGGTAAATTTCATCAATTCCTTCAACAGGTTGAATCGTATGTCGGATCCGCACTCGGTGATTGTCTGTCCGGCCTGTGACTTGCTGATCGAACGCAAGTTGCTGCCGCTGCGCCGTCACGCCCATTGCCCCCGCTGTCATCAGCATCTGTATGGGCGCTATGCCTTTCGCCCTTCCCAGTTGATGGCGCTGACCATCACCGGATTCCTGTTGCTGCCTTCCGCGTTTTTTGAGCCTTTGATCTATCTTCGTCTGGCGGGCGTGAACTCGGACGCCAACCTGATCAAGGGAATTATGATGCTGTATGCCGAGAGCGAGCTCTGGGTGGCAACACTGGTGCTCTGGTGCGCCGTGCTGGCGCCGACCGGGCTGCTGCTCGGGATCTTTGCCCTCGCCTCCGGCCTAGCCAAGCGCTGGCATCTGCTGGCGTGGACCCTCAAAGCGGTCGAGGTATTTCGCCACTGGGCCATGCTGGAGGTGTACATCGTCAGCCTGCTGGTCGCCCTGTTCAAACTTATCGACATCGCCGACGTGCGCCTGGGAGGCGGTCTGCTGAGCTTGGGTTGTCTGATGCTGCTCAACATGACGCTGCTGATCCTCTTTGATCCTGCCCCTTACTGGGAGCGGATTCCGCTGCAACATGCCTCCCGGGAGCCGGACCATGTTCCCGATCAGCGCCCGTGAACTGGGGCTTTGCCGCTGCCATACCTGCGGGTTGCTGGTGCGCCATCAACACGGCATGAGCTGCCCTCGTTGTCACACCCCCTTGCAGATGCGCATCCCCCATTCCCTCGCCTGGTCATGGGGCCTGTTGGCGCTGGCCACCTTCATGTTGTTGCCTGCGAATCTGCTGCCCATCACCCACTTCTACAACAAGGGATTATTGCAGTCCGATACCATTTTCAGCGGTATCATGGCGCTCTATCGCAGCAAGATGTCCGGCATCGCCACCATAGTGCTGACCGCGAGCATCATCGTGCCCATCGGCAAGATCCTGGGTCTTGGCTGGATCTGCTGGCAGTTGCAGCGCAGCAAGCCGGTGCGCCGCAAACGCCAACTCGTCATGTACCGCATCATCGATTTCATCGGACGCTGGTCCATGCTGGACCTGTTCGTCATCTCGCTGATGGTGGCCCTGGTGGATCGCGGCGTGCTGCTCAACGTGCGTGCCGGCCCCGGGGCGACGGCGTTCGCCGGCGTGGTGGTGCTCACCATGATGTCGGCCAGGATGCTCGATACCCGCCTGTTGTGGGACAAGGCGGCCCGTTAATGTTTTTTGTGTCGAACGCGCTGTGCATCACAGCCAATGTAAGGAGTCGGTATGGTCGGGGCTGAGCCCGTCATTGAGAAGCACCGCTGGTTATCACCGGTCTGGTTGCTGCCCTTCATCGCCCTCTTGCTGGCGGGAGGCTTTCTCTACCAGCAGTGGACGAGCAGTGGTCAACTCATTCGCATCAACTTTGCCCAGGGCAACGGTATCTTGCCGGGCAAGACCCAGTTGCGCTATCAGGGGGTCGCCATCGGCGTGGTCCAGGAGCTGGAACTGGCACAGGATGGTCGCAAGATTGCGGTGCTGGCCAAGGTGGACAGCCGTGCCCGCTCCCTCATACGCAAGGGCTCCGACTTCTGGCTGGTGAGTCCGAAGGCGTCACTGACCGAGATCTCCGGCCTGGACACCCTGGTGTCAGGCAACTACATCAACCTGCAACCCGGACGGGAGAACAACCCGCTGGAGGATGAGTTCGATGCCCTGGATGGCCCTCCCCCCGGTTATCAGGCCCAGGGGCGAACCCTGCACCTGACAGCCGATTCTCTGGGGTCGGTGGGCATCGGCGCCAAGATCTATTTCCGCGGGCTGGAGGTGGGCAGTGTCATCAACACCCGTCTTGGGGAAGAGAACCAGAACGTGATCCTGGATCTGGTGATCGAGCCGCGCTTCGAGCACCTCGTCAAGGCGGATACCCGATTCTGGAACATCAGCGGCATCAAAGGCTCCTTCAGCCTGGCTGGCGTCAGCGTGGAAGCGGGCAGTCTCACCTCCATTCTGAGCGGCGGCATTGCGTTTGACTCCCCCAAGGATTCTCCCGTGGCGCAAAAGGGGGTCAACTTCATCCTCTACAAGGGGTTGGCCGAGGCCGCCCGGGGTGAGCGCATCACCATCCAGGCGGGGACTCTGCCCATCAAGGAAGGGATGCCCATTCTCTATGAGGGCATCGAGATTGGACGAGTCGACCCTATTCGCCTCACCGAACAGGGACGGAGCGTGACGGCCCTCATCAACCCCGAACAGGCGTTCCGGGTGACCGGCAAGAGTCGTCTGGTGTGGGAGACGGTCTCTCTCTCCCCTGCCGGGATCAAGCATGCGGATCGCCTGCTGGCCGGGCCCGCCATTCGTCTGGACTATGAACCCGGTAAACGGGTCAACACCATGACCCTGGAGAGCCAGGCACAGCGCGGCGGCATCAAGCTGACCCTGCAGGCAGAGGATCTCGCCGGTTTGAGCGAAGGGGCTCCGCTCTGGTTCAAGGGGTTGCAGATAGGTCAGCTCGGGGCACTGACCCTGGATGCCGGCGGCAATGCCAGTGTCGAGTTGCTGGTGAACGAGCGTTATCGCCATCTGCTGCAACGGGCTCGCTTCTATCGCGCCGCCCCCTTGCAGGTGGAGGCGGACCTCAGCGGTATCAAGGTGGAGACCAGCCCGGCCAGTGCCTGGTTGGCGGGGGGCATCAAGCTGGTACAGGCTGCGAAGGGTGACAGGATTGACCGCCTCTACCCCAGCCAGGAGCTGGCCCTGCTTGGGAGCCGCCATGCCAAAGCGGTCAGCTGGACGCTGCGTGCCGCTCAGGCTGATGGTATCGGTGTGGGCTCCCCCGTCCTCTACCTAGGACTGGAAGCGGGCAAGGTCAAGGCGCTGGATGCCGATGATCGCGGGGTGGCCATCACCCTGGAGATCGATGCCATCTATGCTCCTTTGCTCAAGCAGCAACCCCAGTTCTGGAAGAAGGCCGCCATCGACGGCAAGATCCGGCTCGACGGCGTGCAGGTCAAGATGGGGAACCTCGCCACCCTGCTGCGTGGTGCCATCGAATTCGACAAGCTGGGGACAGGTCGCAGCAGTCATCAGCTCTTTGACAGCAAGGAGCAGGCAAGCTCCCAGGTGCGCACCCTCACGCTCACGGCGGATCACAACCCGGGTCTCGGGGTTGGCAGCCCCATCCGCTATCGCGGAGTGGACATCGGCAAGGTAGAGCAGGTGGAACTGGACCCGACCCTGGGCCAGGTAAGCTTCAAGGCCGAGCTGAATGAGCAATATGCCGCGCGTTTCCTGCAATCCGGGGCACGCTATGCCCTGGTGCAGGCCAAGGTCGGGCTGGGGGGGGTTGCCCACCTCGATACCCTGATCAAGGGGGCCTTTGTGGAGGCGACGCCGGGCCGGGGGGCTGGCAAGGAGACCTTCCCCTTGAGTCAGAGTGGCCCCGCCGGTCTTGCCCTGACCCTCAAGAGCCCCTCCGTCGATGGCATCAGCGTGGGCAGCCCCCTGCTGTTTCGCAAGATGGTGGTGGGCAGCGTCACCGGCGTGACCCTGGCCCGGGATGGCAGCGAGGTACTGATCGATGTGAATGTGGATGGACAGTACGCCCATCTGATACGCGCCAATAGCCGCTTCTGGAATGTCTCCGGGGTCAAGGCCGATATCGGGCTGACCGGTGGCACCATCGAGGTCGAAACGGTGCAAAGCCTGCTGGCAGGCGGGATTGCCTTCAATACGCCGGAGCGGGAAATGGGCGCGACCGTCAAGGCGGGCCATCGTTATCCGCTTCATGCCAATGCAGAGAAAGAGTGGCTGGAGTGGAGCCCCCGCATCTTGCCCTGAGTTATTCCCCTGTTCGTCAAAAACCGGCCTTGTGCCGGTTTTTTTATGGCCTCATGGACTCCCCCATCAAGAAGGGCCGCGCACTGTGGTAAGATGTCGCCCCTTATTTTGGGTCAGCGAGATTGCGCCGTGCACGACAACACCTACCTCCCCGATCACTTCCTGCGTCACATTGCGGAGTTCATGCCATCCCATCTCTCCATGGAGGCATTCGTGGCGAGTTGCCGGCAGCCGCTGCGGCGCAGCATCAGGGTCAACACCCTCAAGATCACGGTATCCGAGTTTGTCGCCCGTATGGCGCCGCTTGGTTGGCAGCTGGATCCCGTGCCCTGGTGTGCAGCCGGCTTCTGGCTCACCCGCAGCGATGAGAGCGTTCCCCTTGGCAACACGGCCGAGCATTTGTGCGGCCTCTTCTATATCCAGGAAGCGAGCTCCATGTTGCCGGTGATGGCGCTCTTTGCCAGTGAGCAAACCCGAGGGGATGGCATGTTGCTGGACGCGGCCGCCGCCCCTGGCTCCAAGACTACCCAGATCGCGGCGCTGATGGAAAACCGCGGCATGCTGATCGCCAACGAGTTTTCCAGCAGCAGGTTGAAAGTGCTGAGCGCCAATATCCAGCGCTGCGGTGTGACCAACGTCGGCATGACCCATTTCGATGCCAAGGTCTTTGGCCAATGGCTGCCTGAAACCTTCGACGCCATCCTGCTCGACGCCCCCTGCTCCGGCGAGGGGACGGTGCGAAAAGATGAAGACGCGCTGCGCAACTGGAGTCTCGAGAGCATCGACGAGATTGCCGCGGTGCAGCGTGGCCTGCTGGAGAGCGCTTTTCACGCCCTCAAACCCGGCGGCGTACTGGTCTACTCCACCTGCACCCTGAGCCTGCAAGAGAATCAGGCCGTCTGTCAGTCGTTGCAGGAGAAGTTCGGTGATGCCTTCAGCTTTGACTCGTTGGCCGATCTCTTTCCGGGAGCGGAGAAAGCCTGTACACCGGAGGGATACTTGCACGTTTGGCCCCAGATCTTCGACAGTGAAGGATTTTTCGTCGCCCGGTTGCGCAAGCATCACTCCGTGCCCAACACCATGTTCAAACCGGGCAAGCTCGGCAAGTTCCCCTTCTCGCCGCTGCCAGAGAAAGAGGCTGGCCCCATGCTGCGGGAGATTGAAGGGAATTTTGGCATCGTGCCCCATGGCCAACTGTTTGGCCGCAATGACGAGATCTGGCTCTTCCCTCACGCCTTCGAGCAGGTACAGGGGAAGCTGCGCTTCGATCGCATCGGCATCAAGCTGGCTGAGACCTTCAAGAAGGGATATCGATTGACCCATGAATGGGCTCTGGCTTACGGCCATGAGGCGAGTAAGGGATGCGTCGAGCTGGATGCCTCCAATGCCCGTGAATTCATGATGGGACGAGATGTCTGGCCAGAGCAGGATGCCGGGACTGGGGAAGTGATCGTTCGTTACCAGGGGCACCCGCTCGGCATGGGGAAATGGGTGGGGAGTCGCATCAAGAATGCCCTGCCCCGGGAGCTGGTACGGGATAACAACCTGTTCAATGCGTGAGAGTGGGGTCGCTCGAGCAAAAACAGCGCCTGTTCGAGTCTGAAAAACCCCCACTCTGGTTCAACTTTTATCCGGTTCTTGAAATGCCTAGAGCCTTGTCTAAGCTTAAGGCTATCCGCATACCAGTTAGCGCACGGCTCTGCAAGGAGCCAATTCCCCTATGCCAGGTACAAGGAATTCGTACCTGGCTTTTTTTGTCTTCCTTTTTGGGGAGCCCGCAGAATTCGGAAAAAATCGTACGCTAAGGTTTTCCGGGCATCCGTAAGGGCCGAAACTTCCCGTCTTCCAGTCTGCGGCTCTGCCGCCAGACGTAATCGCCGGTTAGGTTGATGTGCTCCCAGCCCAGCGGCGACAGGAATTGCAGCAGCTCGCCGTCCACCGGCTTGCCGGCCTCGACCAACCCCTGGGTGGCGCGTTCCAGGTACACCGTGTTCCACAGCACGATAGCCGCCGTCACCAGGTTGAGGCCGCTGGCCCGGTAGCGCTGCTGCTCGAAGCTCCGATCCCTGATTTCCCCAAGGCGGTTGAAGAACACCGCCCTGGCCAGCGAGTTGCGCGCCTCACCTTTGTTCAGGCCGGCATGCACGCGGCGGCGCAGTTCAACACTTTGCAGCCAGTCCAGGATGAACAGCGTGCGCTCGATCCGGCCCAGCTCGCGCAGGGCCACGGCCAGTCCGTTCTGGCGCGGGTAGCTGCCGAGCTTGCGCAGCATCAGCGAGGCGGTGACGGTGCCCTGCTTGATCGAGCTGGCCAGGCGCAGGATGTCGTCCCAGTGGGCACGCACGTGCTTGATGTTCAGGGTGCCGCCGATCAGCGGGCGCAACGTCGGGTAGGCTTGCACGCCCTGCGGCACGTACAGCTTGGTTTCGCCGAGGTCGCGGATGCGCGGCGCGAAGCGGAAGCCTAGCAGGTGCATCAGGGCAAAGACGTGATCGGTGAAGCCGGCCGTGTCGGTGTAGTGCTCCTCGATCCGCAGGTCGGACTCGTGGTACAGCAGGCCGTCGAGCACATAGGTGGAATCGCGGACGCCGACATTCACCACGCGGGTGCTGAACGGCGCGTACTGGTCGGAGATATGGGTATAGAACAGCCGTCCCGGCTCGCTACCGTACTTCGGGTTGACGTGCCCGGTGCTCTCGCCCCGGCCACCCGCGCGGAAGCGCTGGCCATCGGAGGATGAGGTCGTGCCGTCGCCCCAGTGGGCGGCAAAGGCGTGGCGATACTGGTGGTTGACCAGCTCGGCCAAGGCCGCCGAATAGGTTTCGTCGCGGATGTGCCAGGCTTGCAGCCAGGACAGCTTGGCGTAGGTCAGGCCGGGGCTCGACTCGGCCATCTTGGTCAGCCCGAGGTTGATCGCATCACCGAGGATTGCGGACAGCAGCAACGTCCTGTCTTTGGCCTCGGCCCCGTCCTTCAAGTGGGTGAAGTGGCGGCTGAAGCCCGTCCAGTCGTCCACGTCCATCAGCAGTTCGGTGATCTTGATGCGCGGCAGTAACTGGCTGGTTTGGTCGATCAGCGCCTGCGCCCGATCCGGCACCGCCGCATCCAGCGGGGTGATTTTCAGCCCTGACTCGGTGAGGATGGCATCGGGCAGCTCGTTGTCCTTGGCCAGGCGGGTGACGGTGGCCAACTGCTCGTCCAGCAGCTGCAAACGCTCTTCCAGGTACTGGTCGCTGTTCGGGTTGATCGCCAGGGGCAGGGCCTGCTCGCGCTTGAGTGCGGCGAACTTCTCGGCCGGCAGCAGGTAGTCGTCGAAGTCGCGGAACTGCCGCGAGCCCTTGACCCAGATGTCGCCGGAGCGCAGGGCGTTCTTCAGCTCGGACAGGGCGCAGATTTCGTAGAATTTCCGGTCGAGGCCTTCCGGGGTGATCACCAGCGGCTTCCAGCGCGGCTTGATGAAGGCCGTGGGTGCATCGGCCGGCACCTTGCGCAGGTTGTCGGCGTTCATCTCACGCAGGGTCTGCACGGCTGCCAGCACGCCTTGCGCGGCCGGCGCGGCGCGCAGTTCCAGCACCTCCAGCAAGGCC
The DNA here is from genome assembly GCF_027705325.1 of Aeromonas sp. QDB18. Taxonomy (NCBI): domain Bacteria; kingdom Pseudomonadati; phylum Pseudomonadota; class Gammaproteobacteria; order Aeromonadales; family Aeromonadaceae; genus Aeromonas; species Aeromonas sp. QDB18. The sequence goes on along the minus strand of NZ_JAPDBQ010000012.1, from coordinate 1,956 downwards.
GGCGTGTAACGGCGCAGGGTGGCGAAGTTCTCGCCGACCAGGTGCAGGTGGTCGAAGCCTTCCGGCCGGGCCAGCAGCTCGGCCTCGCTGACGCTCTCGGTGAACTCGTCCCAGGGAATCACCGCCTCGATGGCGGCATAGGGGTCGCTGCCGCTTTCCTTCGCTTCCAGCAGCGCCTGGCCGATCCTGGAGTACAGGCGCACCTTGTCGTTGATCGCCTTGCCCTGCTTCTGGAACTGCTGCTGATGCTTGTGCTTCGCGCCGCTGAACAGCTTGACCAGGATGCGGTCATGCAGATCGACCAGCTCATCGATCACGGTCGCGGTGCTCTCCAGCACCACGGCGGCCAGGGTCGCGTAGCGGCGCTGCGGCTCGAACTTACCGAGGTCTTTGGGCGTCATCTGCCCACCCTCGCGGGCCAGCTTGAGCAGGCGGTTCTGGTGGATGTGCCGGCCCAGGCCTTCGGGCAAGTCCACCAACTGAAATGTCTTCAGCCGCTCGATGTGTTCCAGCATGTGCCGAGAGTTGGGTTTCAGCGGTGCCTGGCGCAGCCAGGTCAACCAGGTGATGCTGCTGCCGGCCTTGAGCTTCAACAGCTCGTCCAGCTTGGCCCGATGCGAGTCCGTGAGTGGTTCGACCAGGGCGCGGTAGACCCGCCGATTGGCTCGCGCAATGGCTTCCGAGCAGGCCCGGTCAATCACGCTCAGCGCCGGCAGGATGCGTCGTTTCTGCCGTAGGCTCTCCAGGGCCTGACCGGCCAGCAGCAAGCCTTTGTCGGTCTGCTGGGCCAGCTCGGTTAGCTCGCGCACCAGGGCGCGGAAGTCGGACAGGCCGAACGGGGCCAGTTGCAGGTAGGTGCGCAGTTCCTGGGCATGCTCGCGACGGGTCACGTCGCGCTCGCCGTACTTTGCCCAGCTCGCCGGCTCGGCCTGGACTTGCTTCGCCACCCACAGGATGACCGGCTCGGGCAGCTCGCTGTCGGTTCCCAGCGCGTAACCGGGGTAGCGCAGCAGGCAGAGCTGCACGGCGAAGCCGAGGCGGTTGGCGTCGCCGCGTCGCTGGCGGATCAGCGACAGGTCGGAGTCGTTGAAGGTGTAGTAGCGGATCAGGTCATCCTGGCTTTCCGGCAGCGCAAGCAGGGTGTCCCGCTCCGTGGCCGAGAGGATCAAGCGACGCGGCATGTGTCAGTCGTCCGTGCGGAGGTACTGGTAGAGGGTTTCCCGGCTGATGTTGAACTCGCGGGCAAGCTGCGCCTTGGGCTCGCCGGCCGTCGCTCGCTGCCGCAGGGTAGCAGCCTGCTCATCGGACAGGGCTTTCTTGCGGCCCCGGTACGCGCCACGCTGCTTGGCCAAGGCGATGCCCTCACGCTGCCGCTCGCGGATCAGGGCGCGCTCGAACTCAGCGAAGGCCCCCATCACCGACAGCATCAGGTTGGCCATCGGCGAGTCCTCGCCAGTGAACACCAGGCCCTCCTTCAGGAACTCGATGCGCACGCCGCGCTGAGTCAGCTTCTGTACCAAGCGACGCAGGTCATCGAGGTTGCGGGCCAGCCGATCCATGCTGTGCACCACCACTGTATCGCCTTCGCGGACGAAGCTCAGCAGCGCTTCGAGCTGGGGGCGCTGGGTGTCCTTGCCCGATGCCTTGTCGGTGAACACCTTGCTCACCTGGGTTTGTTCCAGCTGGCGTTCCGGGTTCTGGTCAAAGCTGCTGACCCGGACGTAGCCGATGCGGTGCCCCTGCACGATGTCTCCTTGGTTGAAGGCGGCTTAAGTGCACTTTCTGTTCCGTTGTGCCTCAAAGCCCATTTCTGTCAGGCTGAAATCTATAACCTTCGCGGGCATGTGTCAAAAAATGGGAAAGCAGACTCTATTCTGACTGTCGTTTTCAGAAGACGGCTGCACTGAACGTCAGAAGCCGACTGCACTATAGCAGCGGAGGGGTTGGATCCATCAG
>NZ_JAPDBQ010000011.1:0-48331 GCF_027705325.1 Aeromonas sp. QDB18 | reverse complement strand
GGAGAATCAGTCTGCGTAACTACAATGGCCAAGTGGGAGAAGTCATGGCGTATGTCAGTGCCATAAACAAACTGAATACCCTTGGTCTGCCTGTCAGAAAGCCCCGAGTGTAACGGTCACTTGGGGCTGGGGCAGTTGTGGCTTGATGGTTGATTTGGGAAACAGCGCCCTTTGGCATCAATCTCTTTGGTGGAGGCGCGATCTTCCCCACAAATCCTGTTGATTATTGGCATCTTTGAAAAGACGCCTCCGGATCCTGTGTTAAGATGCAGGCCGCCTCATTTTCAACGATTACATCCCCATGCTGCTTCAAGCGAACAATCTGAGCTGCGTGCGTGAAGATCGCACCCTGTTTGAACATCTCTCCTTCGCGGTGCGTGCCGGGGATTTGATGCAGATTGAGGGTCCCAACGGGGTGGGCAAGACCAGCCTGTTGCGCCTGCTCACCGGCCTCTCCCAGCCCTTTGCTGGCGAGGTGTGCTGGAATGGGGAGAATATCCGCCATTGCCGGGATGAATACCACGCCAGCCTGCTTTACCTGGGCCATCAGCCCGGCGTCAAGGCGATCCTGACCCCCCTTGAGAATCTCTCCTTCTACCAGAAGCTTCATGGCCCTGCCGGGGACGGCGTGGATCTCTGGCGGGTGCTGGCCCAGGTCGGTCTCGCCGGTTTCGAAGACTATCCCGCGGGGCAGCTCTCCGCCGGGCAGCAGCGACGGGTGGCGCTGGCCAGGTTGTGGCTGAGCGAGCGACCGGCGCTCTGGATCCTGGACGAGCCCTTCACCGCCATCGACAAGCAGGGGGTCAGGGTGCTGGAGCAGTTGTTCCTCGCCCACGCGGACAGGGGGGGCATGGTGGTCCTTACGACCCACCAGGATCTGACCCTGATGCAGGGACGGCTCAAGACCCTCTCTCTGACCTCGCTGTTGCAGGAGTAGCCCATGCTGCGCGCCGTCATACACCTTATTCACCGCGAGTTGCTGATGGCCCTGCGCCAGCGCGCCGACATCTTCAACCCGCTCTGGTTCTTCCTCATCGTCATCACCCTGTTTCCATTGGGGATCGGGCCCGAGCCCCAGTTGCTGGCCCGCATCGCTCCCGGCATCATCTGGGTGGCGGCCCTGCTGGCGGCCATGCTCTCCCTGGAGCGGCTGTTTCGTGACGACTTCAGCGACGGCGCCCTGGAGCAGATGATGCTGATGCCCCATCCCCTGGGGTTGCTGGCCCTGGCCAAAGTGATCGCTCACTGGTTGCTGACCGGTCTGCCGCTGTTGCTGGTCTCCCCCTTGCTCGCCATCCTGCTCTCCCTGGAGCTGAAGACCTATCTGGCCGTGGTGGCCACCCTGGCGCTCGGTACGCCGGTGCTGAGCCTGCTCGGGGCGGTCGGAGTAGCGCTGACCGCAGGGCTGCGCAAGGGGGGCGTGCTGCTCAGCCTGTTGCTGCTGCCGCTCTATATTCCGGTGCTTATCTTCGCCACGTCCGCCATCGACGCGGCGAGCATGGGACTGCCCTATGCCGGCCAGCTCGCCATCCTGGGGGCCATGCTGGTGGGGGCATTGACCCTGACGCCCCTGGCTATCTCGGCGGCGCTGCGGGTGAGTGTCAACTGATTGATTTGGTGAAAAGATTTTCGTTTGAAGCCTTGTTAGGGGCGAGATAGTTGAGATAGATCAAGGGGATGGCTGCTTATTGCTTTCGGGGGATATGATGTTTTTCCCCCATGGGTATGGTAGCCCTCGCCACTTAAAAATTAATAACTGAAAGGTTTCGTGAGCTATGTGGAAATGGTTGCACCCTTATGCCAAACCCGAGCGCGCCTATGGGCTGGCCGGCACCCTGCTGCCCTGGTTTGCCGTGACAAGCCTGCTTGCCTTCATCATCGGCACCGTCTGGGGGCTGGCTTTTGCACCCGCCGATTACCAGCAGGGCGACTCTTTCAGGATCATCTATATCCATGTGCCTTCCGCCATCCTCTCCATGGGCGCCTACTCCACCATGGCGGTGGCCGCCTTCATTGGCCTGGTGTGGCAACTGCGCATGGCAGACATGACGGTGGCGGCCATCGCCCCGGTGGGGGCCGTCTTCACCTTCATTGCCCTCTTTACCGGCGCCGCCTGGGGCAAACCCATGTGGGGCACCTGGTGGGTGTGGGATGCCCGGCTCACCTCCGAGCTCATCCTGCTGTTCCTCTATCTGGGTGTCATCGCCCTCTACAACGCCTTCAGCGACAAGGTGGTGGCGGGCCGCGCCGCCGGCATCCTGGCGCTGGTCGGGGTGATCAACCTGCCCATCATCCACTACTCGGTGGAGTGGTGGAACACCCTGCACCAGGGGGCCACCATCACCAAGTTTGACAAACCCTCCATCTCCCCCGAGATGCTGTGGCCGCTGCTCATCATGATCCTGGCGTTCGCCGCGTTTCTCGGTGCCCTGACCCTGATGCGTTTTCGCAATGAGCTGCTGATGCGGGAGTGGCACCGCCCCTGGGTCGCCGACATCGCCAGGCAGGAGAAGTAAGCATGCACTTTGCCTCGTTCAGTGATTTCATGGCCATGGGAGGCTATGCCTTCTACGTCTGGCTCTCCTTCGGTCTGACCCTGCTCTGCCTGGTCGGCATCGTCATTTCCACCCGATTGAAGACCCGCAGCCTGCTCGGCGAACTGCGCAACAAGCAGGCTCGGGAGGCACGCCGCAAGGCGGCCCAGCAGATGGAGAACACCCTATGAACCCGCGCCGCAAGAAACGCCTCACCATCATCCTGGCCATCAGCCTGGGCCTTGTCAGCGTGACTGGCCTGGTGCTCTATGCCCTGAGCCAGAACATCGACCTCTTCTACACCCCGAGCGAGCTGGTGGAAGGGAAGGGGCCGGAGAAGATCAAGCCCGAGGAGGGGCAGCGCCTGCGCATCGGTGGCCTGGTGGTGCCGGGGTCTGTGGTGCGGGATCCCCAGAGCCTCAAGGTAGCCTTCAAGCTGGTGGACAACGGCGGCCATCTGGTGACGGTGGAGTTTGACGGCATCCTGCCGGATCTCTTCCGGGAAGGGCAGGGGATCGTCGCCCAGGGCACCCTCAAGGATGCCACCACGGTCGCCGCCTTCGAGGTGCTGGCCAAGCACGACGAGAACTACATGCCGCCGGAAGTGGCCGACGCCACCAACGGCATGCACTTCAAGCCCGAATACACAGAGGCACAGTTGCAGGGAGCCAAGCAATGATGCCGGTATGCGCCAAGAATTCACTTCTTTATACCGCCAAATCGGCAGGTTTCTCCGTGCAATCGAGAGGGAATAGTCAATGATCCCGGAATTAGGGCAGTTCTCACTGATCCTGGCCTTCGCCACCGCCCTGCTGCTGGGCAGTTACCCGCTGATCGGGGCCCATCTCGGTCGTCTTGGCATGATGTCGGCGGCCCGCCCGCTCGCCTACAGCCAGTTCCTGCTGCTGCTGCTGTCGTTTATCTGCCTCACCTGGGCCTTTATCGACAACGACTTCACCGTGCAGTACGTGGCCACCAACTCCAACAGCCTGCTGCCCCTGCAATACCGCATCTCGGCGGTGTGGGGAGCCCATGAAGGCTCGCTGCTGCTCTGGGTGCTGACCCTGGGGGGCTGGACGGCGGCGGTAGCCCTCTTCAGCCGTCGCCTGCCGCTCGATGCGGTGGCGCGGGTACTCGGGGTGCTCGGCCTTATCTCGGTGGGCTTCACCGCTTTTGTGCTGTTCACCTCGGATCCTTTCACCCGCACCCTGCCGTATTTCCCGGTGGACGGGCGGGATCTCAATCCGCTGCTGCAGGATCCCGGTCTCATCTTCCACCCCCCCATGCTCTACATGGGCTACGTGGGCTTCTCGGTGGCCTTCGCCTTCGCCATCGCCTCCCTGATGACGGGGCGTCTGGACGCCACCTGGGCGCGCTGGTCCCGTCCCTGGACCATGGCGGCTTGGGTCTTCCTGACGCTGGGCATCGTGCTCGGTTCCTGGTGGGCCTATTACGAACTCGGCTGGGGCGGCTGGTGGTTCTGGGACCCGGTGGAAAACGCCTCCTTCATGCCCTGGCTGGCGGGCACGGCCCTGCTCCACTCCCTCGCGGTGAGCGAGAAGCGCGCCACCTTCAAGGCCTGGACCGTGCTGCTGGCGCTCTCGGCCTTCTCCCTGAGCCTGCTCGGCACCTTCCTGGTGCGTTCCGGCGTGCTGGTGTCGGTCCATGCGTTTGCCTCGGACCCGACCCGGGGTCTGTTCATCCTGGGCTTCCTGCTGGCGGTGATAGGCAGCTCCCTGCTGCTGTTCGCCTTCAAGGGCTCCCAGGTGAAGAGCCACGGCAAGCATGAGCTGTGGAGCCGCGAGACCCTGCTCCTTGGCAACAACATCCTGCTGGTGGCGGGCCTGCTCACCGTGCTGCTCGGCACCCTGTTGCCCCTGGTGCACAAGGAGCTGGGGCTTGGCAGCATCTCCATCGGCACCCCCTTCTTCAACCACATCTACAGCTGGCTCATCATCCCCTTCGCCCTGCTGCTGGGGGTGGGCCCCCTGTTCCGCTGGCGCCGCCAGGATCTCGGTGAGCTCAAGGGCAAGGTGATGCTCGCCCTGGTGCTGAGCCTGGCCGCGGCTCTGCTGTTGCCCAAACTCTTTGCCGAGGCGTTCAAACCCTGGGCTGCGCTCGGTATCGGCCTTGGCGTCTGGATCATCGTCACCAGTGTGCAGGAGACCTGGGCGCGGGCCACCCACAAACACGGTTTTGCCACCGGCGTGCGCAAGCTTGGCAACAGCCACTGGGCCATGATCCTGGGGCACGTGGGGCTCGCGGTCAGCATCATCGGCATCGCCTGCACCCAGAACTACAGCATCGAGAAGGACCTGCGGATGCAGGCCGGCGATCGCGTCCAGTTCGCCGATTACGAGTTCGTCTTCACCGGCATCAAGGAGAAGAACGGCCCCAACTACGACGGTTTCAAGGGCGTGCTGGAAGTGCACCGGGATGGCAAGCAGGTAGCCCTGCTCAAACCCGAGAAGCGGATGTACACCGTGAGCCGCATGCCGATGACCGAGGCGGCCATCGATGCGGGGGTTACCCGGGATCTCTATGCGGCGCTCGGCGAGCAGCTCGACAACGGCGCCTGGGCGGTACGGATCTACTACAAGCCCTTCGTGCGCTGGATCTGGTTCGGCGGCGTCTTCATGGCCCTCGGCGGCGTGCTGGCCATGCTGGACAAGCGCTACCGCTTCGGACGTCGTGACGAGGAGGCCAAGGCATGAACAAGAAGACCTGGCTCTATCTGCTGCCCTTCATCATCTTCCTGATGGGGGCCGTGTTTCTGTTCAAGGGGCTCTACTCCGATCCCACCAAGCTCGAATCCGTGATGGTGGACAAGGAGGTGCCCGTGTTTACCCTGCAGGACATCTATGACCTGGGCAAGCAGCACGACAGGAGTATCCTCAAGGGGCGCCCCATGCTGCTCAACGTCTGGGCCACCTGGTGCCCGACCTGTTACGGGGAACACACCTACCTCAAGGAGCTGGCGGGGCAGGGGATCTACATCGTCGGCATGAACTACAAGGACGAGCGTGACAAGGCCATCAAGTGGCTGGCGGAGCTTGGCAATCCCTACCAGGTCAACCTCTACGATCCGGACGGCATGCTGGGGCTGGATCTCGGTGTCTATGGCGCGCCCGAGACCTTCTTCATCGACAGCCAGGGCATCATCCGCTATCGCCACGTGGGGGACATCAACCCAGACGTCTGGGCCAGTACCCTCAAACCCATCTTTGATGCCATGAAGTGAGGCCTCCCCGATGAAAACACTGATTGCATCCCTGTTGCTGCTGGCCGGTCTCGTCTGTGCCGGACAGGCCCGCGCCGCCATCGATGTCTACACCTTCGAGAGCGACGCCCAGGAGCAGACCTTTCGCGAGCTGACTAAGGAGCTGCGCTGCCCCAAGTGCCAGAACCAGGACATCGCGGACTCCAACGCCGGGCTCGCCAAGGATCTGCGGGACAAGACCTACCAGATGGTGCGCGAGGGCAAGGAGAAGCAGGAAGTGGTGGACTACATGGTGGCCCGCTACGGCAACTTCATTCTCTATGATCCCCCCCTGATGGCCTCGACCCTGATCCTCTGGCTTGGCCCCTTGCTGGTCATCGTGATTGGCGTCGTCACCGTGGTGGTGCGAAGCCGCCGCCATGCCCCTGCTCCCTTGCAACAGCCTGAAGGCACCCTGAGTGCAGAAGAGCAGGCCAGGCTGTCCGCCCTGCTCAAAGAGGAAGATAAACCATGACCCCATTCTGGATACTGGGTGCGGCCCTGCTGGTGCTGGCGAGCCTGGCGCTGATCGTGCCGCTCTGGCGCGGCGAGGGCAGGCAGAGCATCAGTCGCTCGGCCCTCAACAAGCAGCTCTATCGCCAGCGCCTGCTGGAGATAGGGGAGGAGCGGGAGCAGGGGATACTGGCGGAGGAGCCGGAATCCCTGGTGGAGCTGCAGCGCAGCCTCCTGGACGACATTCCCGACGTGGAGCAGACCGCCCGTGGCGGCAAGAGCCTGATCTGGATCCCCGGTGTGCTGGTGCTGGCGGTGGTGAGCATCGGCCTCTACGCCAAGCTCGGCGCCTGGCAGGAGGTGAGCCGCTGGCAGGATGCCAGCAGCCGGTTGAGGGAGCTCAGCAATCGCATCCTGGTGGAGCGTGATGCCCGGGTGACCGAGCAGGATCTGCTGGACTTCACCCTGGCCCTGCGAACCCGGCTGAAAGAAGAACCGAACGACTACCGTGGCTGGCTGCTGCTGGGGCGCCTGACCCTGGATGGCAATGATCCCGAGATGGCCCGCGAGGCGCTGGAGCGTGCCTACGCCCTCGCGCCCCAGAAGGCCATGGTGGCGGTGCCCTATGCCCAGGCCCTGATGATGACGGGGGAGGAAGCCCGTGCGGATCAACTGTTGCAGGCGGTCATTGCCGAGGACCCGGCCAACATCGAGGCTCGCTCCGTCCACGCCTTCATGGCCCTGCAAAAAGAGGATTTCCAGACCGCCCTCGACCGCTGGCAGGGGATGTTGCCGCTGCTGGAGCCGGGCTCGGCCCGCTACACCATGGTGGAGCGCTCCATGGAGTACGCCAGGCAGCAGCTTGGCCAGCGTGGCATCGCCGTGACCACCCCGTCTGCCGAAGGCCAGGCACAAGCCGGGGTGCTGGCGGTGAAAGAGGGGGAGTTCCCCCTGCACATCACCCTGGCGCCGGGTATAAAGATGCCGGAAGATGCCCATCTGTTCGTTTTTGCGGTGATCCCCAACGGTCCGCCCATGCCCATCGCGGTCAAGCGCATTGCAGGCCCGCATCTCCCGCTCACCCTCTCCCTGGGGGACGGGGATGCCATGATGGAGGGGAGCAAGCTGGCGGCCCATGCCGAGCTGCAGTTCAAGGCGCGCCTCTCCCGGGGCGGCAACGTCATGAACAAGGAAGGCGCCTTTGAAGGAGTTTCGGTCACCGTGCCGACCAGCACCATCCCCACAGCGCCGATTGACATCCGCATCGATCACGCCCTCTAATACGCTTTTGGCCCACCCCTTGGGGTGGGCCCCCTGTATAATTCATATCAATACCCAAAAAAATCTTAGGACTTTCATATGTATCTGTGTTCAGGAGCATTGGCGGTGGCATTGCTGCTCGCGGGCTGTGCGGGCGGGCCTCCCAAGCCGGGCCCGGAGAGCCTGGATCTCGGCGAGACCCCGAGCCGCCCCGGGGCATCCAGCACGGCCAGCGATCCTCGCGACCCCTTCCAGGGGCCCAACCGTGCCATGTGGGCCGTCAACTATGACGTGCTGGAGCCCTATGTGGCGCGCCCCGTGGTACACGGCTATGCCCGCTATGTCCCGCAAGGGGTGAGGGACAGCATCGAGAATTTCGTGGACAACTTCGACGAGCCGAGCAGCATGGTAAACCACCTGCTGGTGGGTGATCTGAAAGGGGCCGGTACCAACCTGGGCCGCTTCACCCTCAACACCACTGTGGGCCTGCTCGGTCTGTTCGATGTGGCCAAGCATGCGGGCCTGGCTCGCAACACGCTGGAGATGGACACCGTGCTCGGCAAGGCCGACATCGGGGATGGCGCCTATCTGATGGTGCCGGTCTACGGTCCCACCACCACCCGGCAACTGGTAGGGGATACCATTGATACCATCTACTTCCCCTATGCCCTGCTGACCTTCCCGCTGAAGGTAGTGCACTGGGCGCTGGATGGCCTCGGTACACGCTCCAAGCTGATCGATCAGGAGCGCATCATCGACAACGCGCTGGATCCTTACGCCCTGACCAAGGACTTCTACTTGCAGTACAACGATGGCAAGGTGACGGGCCGCAAACCCGAGCTCCAGGAGCAGAAACCAGAGGCGGCGGATGATGGCAACCTCGACGATTACATGGACGAGATAGACCAGTAAGCACGGTCATCTTCCACAAGGCGCCTGCGGGCGCCTTTGTTGTCGATGGCAGGTATTCGACCATAAAAAAACGCCCCGCAAGTGCGCAATGCTGTTCACTTAAGAGAATTTGAGTTCCAGTCCACGTAGTATCAGGGCTAAAAAATGAGGGAGGCATGATGCCTCCCTCTTTCTATTGCAAGCCACGCTGGATAAAGGCTGAAGGAACATCGACTGGAAACAGCCTTGCTCCCCCAACTCAAGTCGCATTTATGAATAATTAGTCAAAAATGTGCTTATCTGAACAGCATTGCCCGCAAGTGCGGGGCGTTTTGGCAAGAAAGGCTTATCAGGCAGCCAGGTTCTTGGCCACGAATTCCCAGTTGACCAGGGCCCAGAAGGTTTCCATGTACTTCGGACGCAGGTTGCGGAAATCGATGTAGTAGGCGTGTTCCCACAGGTCGACGGTCAGCAGCGGGGTGGTACCGGCTTCGGTCAGCGGGCAACCGGCGTTGGAGGTGTTGACGATGGCCAGGGAGCCGTCAGCCTTTTTCACCAGCCAGGTCCAGCTGGAGCCGAAGTTGCCGATGGCAGACTTGGTGAACGCATCCTTGAACTCGGCGAAGGAGCCGAAGGCCTTGGTGATGGCATCGGCCAGGGCGCCAGTGGGTTCGCCACCGCCGTTCGGGGAGAGGCAGTGCCAGTAGAAGGTGTGGTTCCAGATCTGGGCAGCGTTGTTGAAGACGCCACCAGTGGAGGTCTTGATGATCTCTTCCAGAGACTTGCCTTCAAACTCGGTACCCGGCACCAGGTTGTTCAGGTTGACCACGTAGGTGTTGTGGTGCTTGCCATGGTGGTATTCCAGAGTTTCCTGGGAGATGTGCGGTTCCAGAGCATTGATTGCATAGGGCAGAGCGGGAAGTTCGAAAGCCATTTTCTACTCTCCATTGGCTGGTCCGTGCGAAGGCGACGGTTGCAAGACATTGCGTACTCTTTTCTATCTTGAAAAGAATTGTTCTTGAAATGAGGGGGCCAGACGGCCCAAAGCCCGTCGATTGTAGCAGTATCAAAGATGGGCGAACAACCCTTGATTCTTGCCATGATCCGGATCAAGCTGCGGCGTATTGATGCATGACTTCTTTCATTCGCAACGGTTTGCCAGTTTGTGGTCTGCCCGGATTGCAGTAGAATGGTCTCCGAAATCGCTCCAGTGAGGCATTTATGGAAACTATTGAAAAGATCAAACAGCAGTTGGCTGAGAATCCCATCATCCTCTACATGAAGGGATCCCCCAAGCTGCCCAGCTGCGGTTTCTCTGCCCAGGCCTCCCAGGCCCTGATGTCCTGCGGCGAGCCTTTCGCCTATGTCGACATCCTGCAGAACCCGGACATCCGCGCCGAGCTGCCGAAATTCGCCAACTGGCCCACCTTCCCGCAACTGTGGGTCGAGGGCGAGCTGGTCGGTGGTTGCGACATCATGATCGAGATGTTCCAGGCCGGCGAGCTGCAGACCCTGATCAAGGAAACTGCCGCCAAGCACAAGCAGGATGACGCTGCCGCCGAATAAGGCCGCATCCATACCATGCAAAAAGGGGAGCCACTGGCTCCCCTTTTCTTTGTGCCCACGACAGACATCAGGCGATGCGTTCGAGGCGCGCCATGTAGAAGCCGTCGAAGCCGGTCTCGGCCGGGCTGACGTTGTGATCGCCGATCAGGCGGAAGTGCTCGTTGGCGGCGAGGAACTTGTCCACCTGCTGGCGGTTCTCCTCGGGCAGGATGGAGCAGGTGGCGTAGACCAGCAGGCCGCCCACCTTCACCATCTGGCTGTAGCGCTGCAGGATCTCCTCTTGCAGGGCGACCAGCACCGGCAGGCGCTCGGCGGTGTCGCGCCACTTGGCATCCGGGTTGCGCTTGAGCACGCCAAGGCCGGAGCAGGGGACGTCCAGCAGCACGCGATCGGCGCTTTCTTTAAGGCGCTTGACGGTCTTGCTGCTGGTGATGACCCGGGTCTCCACGTTGTGGGCACCGGCGCGGCGGGCGCGCTGCTTGAGGTTCTCCAGTTTCCACTCTTCCACGTCCATGGCCAGCAGACGGCCCTTGCCCTGCATCATGGCGGCCAGGTGCAGGGTCTTGCCGCCGGCACCGGCACAGGCGTCGATGACCCGCATGCCGGGCTTGACGTCGAGGGCCGCGGCCACCAGCTGGGAGCCGGCATCCTGCTGCTCGAAGCAGCCGTCGGCAAAGGCCTGGGTACGGAACAGGGCGGCGTCCGAGGTCACTTGCAGGGCGGTCTCCACTCCGTCGACGGGCACTGTGGTGACATGCTCTTTGGCCAGCATGGCTTGCAGCTCGTCCCGGGTGCACTTGAGGGTGTTGACCCGCAGGTAACGCTTGGGCATCCAGGCCAGGGCGGCACGCTCGGCCGGCCAGGCGTCGCCCAGTTGCTCGCTGCCGAGTTTTTCCAGCCAGGCAGGGCAGCCGTCCATCAGCACGGGGTTCTTCTTGGCCTCGGTCAGGCGGCGGCGGAACGCCTCCTCGTTGAAGCGATCCAGGGTCGGGTGGTTGGGCTGATCTATCTTGTGGAAGGCGTGCCAGCTGTGCAGCAGCGGCCAGACATTCTTCTCCGCCTGACGGACCTGGATGCCGGTGAGGAAGCAGTAGAGGCTGAGGCGGCGCAGCAGATCGCCGGTGACCAGGGCAATCCTTGCCTGTTCTTGCGGTTTGAGTTCGATGCCGGAGAAGTGACGTGCATAGGCGCGGTCGAGGGTAAGACCCTGACCCAGCACATCGTCAACGATGGCAACGACCAGATCCCCGAAACGGGGCAACAGTGGGGACTTGAGCATGAGATTAACCTTGGCCAAAGAAAGAGTGAACCGGCCCCGTCGAAGAGGGGTTCTGGAACGGACAAATCCGCGCCATGATAGGGGCTAGTCTGCATTGGTGCAACCTTCCCCATTCGGGGAATGTACAGAGGATGTTGCTGGACTAATCGGACCAGCGGGCAAATGATGCCGTGGCAGTTCAGGTGAATCCGTTTAAAAAGGAATTAAAAAGATGCAGTTGATGAAATATTCTCCGCTGGCGGTGCTGGTGGCGGGTCTGATGACGTCCGGCAACCTGATGGCCGGCGAGTGGCATACGGTCACGGCGCGGGCCACCGCCGCCGATGGGTACGAGGTGAGGGCCAGCCAGTATCGCATCGTCACCGTCTCTACCGATTACCTGGCTGCCCTGAAGGGGGGCGAGCGCCGCCTGACCTTGCCTCTGCCGGATGGCAAGGAGGTGACCTTCAGCCTGCAACCCTATGATCTGCTGCCGGCGGATCTAGCCGCCAAATATCCCGATATCCTGGCCTTCAAGGGGCACAACGAAGCGGCGCCTGGCGAGACCGGGCGCTTCGATCTCGGTCCCCAGGGATTCCACGCCATGTTCAGCCATGAAGGGAAGATGGTGTTCGTCGATCCCCTTCGCAATGGGGAAGGCTATGCCGTCTATTACCAGCAGGATGCCCACAGCCGGCTGGAAGAAGAGGCGGACAAGGTGATCGGGGGCGAGGCCAAAAAGCTGGCCCGTCAGGTGCTGGTGGATGGCAACGAGCGCAAGCGCTATGTCATCGCCATCTCGGCGGCGGGGGAGTATACCCAGTATCACGGCGGTACCGTGGAGGCGGGTCTTGGCGCCATCACCACCCTGCTCAACCGGGTCAACGAGGTCTACCAGCGTGATGTGGCGGCCGAATTCCAGCTGGCCAGCGGCAACGACACCATCATCTTCACCGACGTGGCGAACGATCCCTTCAACAATGATGACGGCGATATCGATGCCAACATGCAGGTGCAGGCCGATGCCCTGACCAAGGGGCTGGGGGCCTTCGACATCGGCCATGTGGTCAACACCGGTGGCGGCGGCCTGGCGGGGCTGGGCGTACTCTGCACCCCTGACAAATCGGCGGGGATGACGGGCTCCCCCGAGCCGGTGGGGGATGCCTTCTTCATCGACTACGTGGCCCACGAGATCGGTCACCAGTTCGGGGCAGACCACACCTTCAACGGCACCACAGGCAGTTGTGGCGGCGGCAACCGGGAGGCAAGCCAAGCCTGGGAGCCGGGCAGCGGCAGCTCCATCATGGCCTATGCGGGGATCTGCGGAGACGAAGATCTGCAGCCCCACAGCGAGCCCTATTTCCACAGCAAGTCCATCGAGCAGATGCGGGCCCACATGGCCACGGAGCCAAATTGCGGCACCCCGTTGGCGCTGGTCAACAATGCGCCCCAGGTGGCGGCAGGCAATGACTACGTCATCCCTGCGAACACCCCCTTCGTGCTCAAGGGGGCGGGGGCCGATCTTGACAGCGATCCGCTGAATTACACCTGGGAGCAGATCGATCTGGGGACGGAGTCGAGCAGCCCGGCCACCATGGTGGACGACGGCAGCCGTCCGCTGTTCCGTTTCGTGGCGCCGACCAGCGTGCCGGAGCGCACCCTGCCGAGTCTCACCTCCCTGCTCACCAACACCCTGGCAATAGGGGCAATGCTGTTCACTTAAGAGAATTTGAGTTCCAGTCCACGTAGTATCAGGACAAAAAAGCGAGGGAGGCATGATGCCTCCCTCTTTCTATTGCAAGCCCCGCTGGATAAAGGCTGGAGGAAGATCGACTGGACACAGCCTTGCCCCCTCAACTCAAATCCAATTTATGAATAATCAGTCAAAAAAGTGCTTATCTGAACAGCATTGGGCAATAGGGGAGGCCTGGCCTGCCACCAACCGGGACCTGAACTTCCGCCTCACGGCGCGGGACGGCAAGGGCGGTGTCGCCAGCGATGACATGAAGATCCAGGTGGTCAACACCGGCAAGGCCTTTGCCCTGACCAGCCCGGTGGTGACCCCCCTGGGGGCGGGCAAGACGCAGACCATCAGTTGGGAAGTGGCCGGCACCAATGCCGCCCCCATCAACTGCAGCAAGGTGGATCTCTTCATGACCCGGGACGAGGGGGCAAACTGGACTTCCCTTGCCAGCGGCAAACCCAACTCGGGCTCGGCGAGCGTCACCATCCCGGCGGGCCAGGATGGCACTGCCCGTTTGAAGGTGGCGTGCAGCGACAACATCTTCTTCGCCATCAGTCCCCTCAAGCTCTCGGTCACCCAGCGCGGTGAAGAGGGGGGAAGCGGTGGCGGCGGTGCCCTCGGCTTCTGGACCCTGGCCCTAGCGTTGCTGGGCTGGCAGCGGAGGCGGGCATGAGACTGGCCGGGGTGCTGCTGCTCACCCTGCTCGGCGGTTGTCAGGCCGATGCAGACACCCTGGAGCAGGCGGTCAGCGCCAGCCTCGCCAGGCAGGATTACCGGCTGATCGTGCGGGCCGGGCGCGGCGAGGTGGCGCCCGGGATCGCGGCGGATCAGCAGGCGGCGGCCAAGGCCCGCTGCGGCGTGCGCTATCTCGACGGATTCGGGGATGTCATCAAGCCGGATCAGAAGGAGGCCCATGCTAGGCTGAGCGCCTATGCGGCGGACTACAACCGGCGCATGCTGGCCCATTGCCCGCCGATTGACGGCAAGCAGTAGGCTGACGGTCATCGGCATAAAGAGGGAGGCATGAGCCTCCCTCTCTTTTTGCTCCGCCATTTGGCCGCCCCGAGGCTTGTACCCATGGCGCGCTCGTCGCACAATGCCTGCACCCATCGCCGCACGGGCGGCAGAGAAAGAGAGAAGGAAAATCAAGATGATGGATGTGGCTGATCTGCGTCGCGAATACACCAGGGGTGGACTGCACCGGGCCGATCTGCCGGCCGAGCCCCTCACCCTGTTCGAGAAGTGGCTGGCCCAGGCGTGCGAGGCCAAACTGACCGATCCCACCGCCATGGTGGTGGGCACCGTGGATGCTGATGGTCAGCCCTGGCAGCGCACCGTGCTGCTCAAGCACTACGATGCCGAAGGCATGGTGTTCTACACCAACATGGGCAGCCGCAAGGCGCATCAGCTGGAGGGCAACCCCCGTATCAGCCTGCTCTTCCCCTGGCACACCCTGGACAGACAGGTACACGTGACCGGTCGGGTGGAGAAGATGAGCACCTTCGAGGTGATGAAGTATTTCCACAGCCGTCCCAAGGATAGCCAGATCGCCGCCTGGGTCTCCAAACAGTCGACCCGCATCTCGGCCCGTGGCGTGCTGGAGGCCAAGTTCCTCGAACTCAAGCAGAAGTTTGCCAATGGCGAGGTGCCGCTGCCGAGCTTCTGGGGTGGTTTCCGGGTGCGCATCGACACCGTCGAGTTCTGGCAGGGCGGGGAGCATCGTCTGCACGATCGCTTCTATTACACCCGCGAGGGGGACGGCTGGCACATCGAGCGCCTGGCGCCCTGATGAACATCGCCCGGCTCAAGAACTTCACCGAGATAGTGAAGAACAACTTCAACATCTCGGCGACGGCGGAGAAGCTCTATACCTCCCAGCCGACCCTCAGCAAGCAGATGAAGATGCTGGAAGAGGAGCTGGGGCTGGCGCTGTTTACCCGCAAGGGCAAGAACCTGGCGGGCCTGACCCCCATGGGGGAGCAGGTGATGGAGCTGGCCAGGGGAGTGGTGGCCCAGGTGGAGCAGATTGGTCAGCTTTCCCTCGGGGATCAGCTGGCCACCAGCGGGGTGCTGCGCATCGCCACCACCCACACCATGACCCGCTACAAGCTGCCGGCGGTCATTACCGAATTCTCCCGTCGCTACCCCGAGGTGAGCATCCAGCTGCATCAGGGAGCCCCTGCCCAACTGGCGCAGATGGCGCAAAACGGGGATGTGGAGATGGCCATCGCCACCGAGTCCATGCACCTGTTCGACGAGCTGGCGACCGTGCCCTGCTATCGCTGGGGGCGCAGCGTGGTGGTACCCCACGGCCATCCGCTGCTGGACTGCCAGCCGCTGGCCATGGCGGATCTGGCCCGGTATCCCCTCATCACCTATGTGTTCGGTTTCACCGGCCGCTCCAAGATGGACAAGGCGTTCGGACGCCATGGCCTCAGCCCCCGCATCGTGCTGACGGCCACCGACAGCGACATCATCAAGCACTATGTGCGCCTGGGGATGGGAGTCGGGGTGATCGCCACCTCGGCGTTCGACGAAGGGGACAGGGAGAGCCTGGTCTGCCTCAACATCGATCATCTGATCGCCTCGAGCGTGGCCCATGTGTGCCTGCGCAGGCACGCCCACCTGCGGGACTACATGTACGACTTCATCCACCTCTATGCCCCCCATGTGAGCCGGGAGACGGTGCAGCTGGCGCTGCTCAACCAGGGAACGCCCGCCCCGTCTGCGACCCTGCCCTGGCTCTGAAGGCCGTCAGGGGGAGTCAGATGTGCTGCATAGAGGCAAAAAAGAGAGGCAAATGGCCTCTCTTTTTTGTGATAAGTGGTGTCCTGCGCTGCCTTTTCCCGGTGATCCCTCTCTCCCGGCTATCGTGGTCACCATATTGACGGCGCTCCGGGTGCCGAGCCGCAGTTCGCCATCATCCAGCATGGCCTCGGGGTGCGGCAGTCCCCTTGCTGCTTAGGGGGTCGGGTCGCCAGATTGACGAAGGTCTGGGCACCGATCAGCAGGCAGTCATCATCCGGGTAGTAGGGGATTGACGTGGTGCTGGTAGTGGCAGATCCCCCTGGCCCGTCAGTCGACCCTGGTCGCCAGATTGACGAAGATCTGGGCTCCCACCAGCAGGCAGTCGTCGTCCAGGTAATAGGGGTTCGCGTGCAGGTAGTTGCAGATCCCCTTGGCCTGATTGCCGCTGCCGAGGAAGAACATGGCCCCCATGCGGCTTGGCGTGGCGTTGATCATGTAGCTGAAGTCCTCGCTGCCGGTCATGGGCTGGCCCTTTGCGTTGATCCCGTCGCTGGACAACACCTCCGAGACGGCTTGTTGCAGGCGCTCGCAGGCCTGGGGGTGGTTCTCCACTGCCGGGTAGCCGGCATGGACCATGGTGGTCTTGAAGCCGCGCAGCTCGCTCTGGGCGATGATGTCCCTGAAGCTGTTTTTCAGGATCTGGTCGGTTTCGGCGTCCATGGCGCGGATGGTGCCACGGGCCTGCACATGATCGGCGATGGCGTTGGGAATGGTGCCGCCGTTGATCATGCCGCAACCAAAGACCGCCGGGCTGAACGGGCTGGTGCGCTTGGCGACGATGTAGTCCATATCCTCGATGATCCGCACCGCCTCCCGGATGGCATCCAGCCCCTTGTGGGGGGTGGAGCCGTGGGCGGAGATGCCGTGCACATCGAGCGTCCAGGCAGACCCCCAGGAGGACATGACCCCCTGGTTGAACTTGATGGTGCCCGTCTCCATGGCGCCGTCGTTGTGCAGGGCATAGACCTCGTCCACCCCCTTCATGCAACCAAGCTCCACCATCTTTTCGGCACCGGGGACGCGCATGTCCTCTTCCGCCATCTGGAAGATGAAGCGGACGTTGTATCGCAGGCGATCGCGGTTGGCGGCCAGAAACCTGGCGGCGGTCAAAGCGATCGCCATGTGGGAGTCGTGGCCGCAGTTGTGGGCCATCCCCTCATGGGTGGATTTGAACGCCACCTCGCTCATGTCGTGCATCTCCAGGCCATCCATGTCGGCACGAAAGGCAATGGTGGGCAGGGCAGGGTCGACCGCCAGATCCCCGTGAAAACCGGTGAAGCCGGGATACAGGGTGATCCTGTAGCCGAACTCTTCCATCAACCCACGGCAGTAGGCAGAGGTCTTGAACTCGGCCCCGGAGTATTCCGGGATGCGGTGCAGGTGGTGGCGCACTTCGTAGCTGAAGTCGCGCAGGGCCAACAGGTCAGGTTCGATATGGTAGTGGTTCATCAGATGATCCCTTGAATGGAGAAACCGAGCTGGGCAACCAGGGAGGCGCCAAAGAAGCAGCAGGTGGAGACGATCATGAAGATGAGGATCACTTTCCACGACATCTTCTTGAGCTCCTCCAGCTGACCGCCCACCGAGAGGCCGGCGAAGGCCAGGAGCGGCACGCAGCAGGAGAGGAAGGAGATCTTGGCCACGGCATCGATGAAGAGGCCGCGCACCGGCGTCTCCGGCAGGCAGATGAGAATGCCGATGATGGTGGCATAGGCAAAGGCCGGCAGGGAGGAGGGCAGATAGCGCTTGGTCACCAGGGAGGCGAACACCACCAGGGACATGGCGACGAAGCTGTCCCCCATCTGCCACAGCGGCAGGCCCGAGGTCAGGGTCTGGGTGAACATGGCCAGCAGGATCGCCAGGAAGACGAAGCGCATATCCATCACGATGCTTTTCATGCTTTCTCTCCTTTGGCGGTCAGGGCATAGATTTTTTCAGCGAGCGGCAGACCCAGATAGGTGAGGGAGAGCGCCCCCAGGGCCGACGAGAGCAGATTCGAGGCGGCGGCGATGCTGAGCACCTGCTGGGCCATCGCCTCGTCGAGGCCGTTGATGAGGGCACCGGAGGCGGCGCTCAGCATGGAGCCGGATCCCACGCCGGAACCGGCGGCCAGGGCCAGGGGATGCAGCCCCGTGAGGGGGGCAATGCTGCCAAGCACGCTGAACCAGAGGGTGCCGATGACGGAGCCGCACAGGTAGATGGCGAGCACGCCGATGTACTCCTGGGAGCCGGTGCCGAACTTGCCCTGGATCACCGCGACCGAGGGTTCACGGCTGATGGAGGAGCAGGCCCCGATGGCGCGGCGGCCAAAGCCGAATTTCACCGCCAGTGGAATGGCGATGAGGATGGGCAGGAGGTTGCCTATCTCTTGCAGGAAGAGCGGTACGCCGACGCTCAGGATCATCTTGAGGTTGGGGATGATCATCCCCGCATACTGGGTCCCGAGGATCAGCAGGCTGAAACCCACCATCTTGCCGCAGAAGCCCTCTTCTCGCTCGGTGAAGAGCCTCTTCCAGCCGGGAATGCGATCCTTGACGGGCTTGGCGGAGACGATCATGCCGATGATGACGGCAAAGAGCATGGGCAGGATGGGGATGATGGCGATGCCGAGTCTGATCTCCTGCTTCCCGATGAGGGATTGGGCCACGAAGATCAGCAGGGCGGTCGCCAGGGTACTGACTACTACCGTTTTGAGTGGGCTGGTTGGCTGCATAGTGTGTTCTCTTGTTATCCGTTGTCCTTCATGGGCGTCTTTGGTCGCGCCATGATGGGGGCATGATAGGAAGCGAAGAGGGGAAGGAATGTGACCGCCATCAAGTCAGCCATATGGCATTTTTTCATGGGGTATGCCATTTAACCATGGTAAACATATGGTTTAACAACTCATTGGCAGCGGCTTATGCTGCCTCAGACAGGAGTGTGGTGCCGCCCGGGCACCCGGTGCCTGATACGGGGGGCGGATGTGGGGGAAGGAATGGATCTGTTGATCGAGGGGGCGCTCTGGCGCCCCTCCTGGCAAGCGGCGTTGCAGGCCTGGCAGGACCAGGGAAACCGCTGGTGGCTGCTGCTTGGCAAAGGGGAGGCGAGGGAGATGGCACCCTGGTCGGTCAGCCCGCCAGATGGCATTCTCCTTGCCCGCGACCTGCTTGCCGCCTGGCTGGGGGAGGCCGCCTCCCCGCTGATGGCGACACAGCCGGACCGGCAGATCCTGATCGCTGCCTCCGGCTCCCTGCTGACCCTGGCCAGAGAGAGCGGCCTGCTCACCCTGGGGCCCGCGGGGGCGGATCACCGCCTCGGTGCCGATGACGACCTCGGGGTTGCCCTGCAACGCCTGCTTGCCCGCCGCCTGATGACCCCGGTGCTGCGCGAGCCTGGCGGGCAGGACGCGCTGGTGCTGCGCCCTCTGCTGCCCGGCGATGAGAGCGCCATCCTGCGTTATTGTTCGGATGCGGCGCTCGCCCGCTATACCCTCAACGTCCCCCACCCCTATTCGCCGGAGGCGGCGCGGGACTGGCTTGCCCTGAGCGGGCGCAAGGCTGCTCTCGGGCTGGGATGCACCTGGGCCCTGACTCTGCCCCAGGGGCGTGAAGACGAGCCCGCTCCCCTGGTCGGCACCCTCTCCCTGCACTGGCACGGGGAGCTGGCATGGTGGGTCGGCGTGCCCTGGCAGAACAGGGGGCTGGCCACCCGGGCCGCGAGCCTGGTCAGGGCGTTTGCCTTCGAGCAGTGGCACCTGCCTGCCCTCACCGCCCGCCACATGCCGGGCAACCTCGCCTCAGGCCGGGTGATGGAAAAGACTGGCATGCACCATGACGGGCGTCGGCCAGATCCGGCCGATGGCGCCCTCGTGCTCGATCACTGGCGGCTGGATCGCCCGGCGCGCCTGACGGATGCACGCAAAGAGGTGCTGGCCCCCTGGCTGGATGACGAGGAGGTGGTCGTGGCCATACTGCACGGTGAGGGGGTGGCGCTCTTCATGGTGGGGGAGGTGACAAAGGACGAGCAGACACTCAGCGGGCTGACGGTGCGGCGCTATCCCCAGGCCATGCTGGCGCCAGAGGCGCCCGGGGTGCAGGCCCATGGGGGTGGCGCCCTCCTCAAGGAGTGCGGGGATCTGGGCCTCGCCTATCTGCGGCGATTGCGACAGCCTGACGACGGACGCTGATGGCTTGCGCAAGGGCGGTCATCGCGAAGCCTGGTGCGGGGTTTGTCAGGCGTTTTCCTGAGTCCGTCCTCCCATTTTCAGACAAAGGCAGTGAAGTGGCGCCCCACTTCTGTGGAATAATGGCCGCCCTGCTGTACGAGGAGTAACGCTGTATGTTGAGAACCGAGCGTCCCGGCGACATGCTGCCAGTCTATGAGCTGGTGAGTGCCGCCTTTGGTCGTCCCGACGAGGCCGAACTGGTCAACCGCCTGCGAGAATGTGGGGCCGCCGTGGTCACCATGGTCGAGGAGGAAGAGTACGAGTTCATGGGGCACCTGATGCTGAGCCCGATCACCATTGAGGGACAGGAAGGGCCCTGGCTGGGACTGGCACCCGTGGCCGTGCATCCCGACTGGCAGGGGCAGGGCATTGGCTCGGATCTGGTGCGGGAAGGGCTGGACACGGCACTGGAGATGGACTGGAAGGCGGTGGTGGTGCTCGGGGATCCTGCCTACTACGCCCGTTTCGGCTTTCGGCCTGCCAGCGACTTCGGCCTGCACTGCATCTACGAGGTGTCGACGGAGTGTTTCATGGCGATGGAGTTGCAACCCGGCGGGCTCGACGGGGTAAGGGGCGAGGTGCTCTATCACCCCCTGTTTGATGAAGAGCCGGTGGAGTGACCGCCTGCCTATCCACGAAAAAGGACCCTGAGCGGGCAATGCTGTTCAGATAAGCACTTTTTTGACTGATTATTCATAAATTGGATTTGAGTTGAGGGGGCAAGGCTGTGTCCAGTCGATCTTCCTCCAGCCTTTATCCAGCGGGGCTTGCAATAGAAAGAGGGAGGCATCATGCCTCCCTCGCTTTTTTGTCCTGATACTACGTGGACTGGAACTCAAATTCTCTTAAGTGAACAGCATTGCCCTGAGCGGGTCCTTTTTCGTGCCATGTCCATCGCTTGAATGGACGTCACTGGGCCAGGGATTTCAGCTGCTGCTTGCCCGGCGGGTTGTTCCAGTCGATGGGACCGTGGGTGAAACGGTACTGAAGCCTTGGCAGACTCAGTTCCAGCCACTCCTCCCGGAAGTAGGCATAACCCTGGTCCCAATCCGGATCCTGCGCCCAGCCGGTCTGCAGGAAGTGGAGCCGGGTGCCCTGGCCCTCCGGCACGAAGCGCAGGCTGACCTGGGTCTTCTGCTGACGAATGTGGGGAAACTGGGGAGGGAAATTCCAGCTGAAGCTGAGCAGATCATGGGGCATGACCGCCATCACCCGGCACCCTTCGCTGCCACGCTCGCCGAGGGGAGCATCGGGTCTGAAATAGATCTCGAACGGTCCGTTGGGTTCCGGGACCATGAGGCACTCCGGCGCCAGAAAACTGCGCAGCCCGCTCTCCGTGGTCCAGGCCCGCCAGACATCGTCAATGTGGGCGGGTACCAGAATACTGCCTTCAATTTGCTTGTTATCCATAAATCAGTGAACCTCAAACCAGTCATGGACGGGACCTCGGCAGTATAGCCCCTGAGGCGATAAAATAGGCAGCCCTGTGTCACACGGTTACGTATTCAAGAGGGTCCACATTGCCGATTTGACAGCACGGCGGGATCCATCGAGAGTGGGAAGCGACAAGCACGCAACGCAAGGATGGTGTCATGATCAGAATGATGACGGAAGCTGACGAGCCCATGCTGGCGCAGCTCTTCCTCAAGGGAAGGCGCCAGGCCTTCCATTGGGTTGATCCCGCCCTGTTCCGGCTCGAGGATTTTGCCGAGCAGACCCGGGGCGAGGAGATCTGGGTGGCGGAGAAAGGGGGCAGCCCGTGCGGATTCGTCTCCATCTGGGGGGCCGAGAGCTTCGTGCATCATCTCTACGTGGTGGCGGACTGGCACGGGCAGGGCATGGGGCGGGCCTTGCTTGCCGCCGGCTTGGCCGGATACCCCTCCCCGGCCTCCCTCAAGGTGGCCATGCGCAACACCACGGCGATGGCTTTCTATCATCGCCTGGGCTGGGAGAACACCGAAGAGACGGGTCATTGCGACATCACGGGCCCCTGGCGCAGGCTGGTGTTGACGCCCGATGCCGCAGGGGAATAAGCCGCTGGCAGACTGCGGCAACCGCACCGCACATTGATCTCCAGCCCTGGCAGGGCATAAAAAAGCCACTTCGCGGGAAGTGGCTCTTCAACACATCCGGGGGAGGGCAGACCTTCCCTCGCTCAACCGATGATCACAGGGCCGCCACGGCCTCTCTTACCAGGGCGGCCAGCTCTTCCCACCTGCCCTCGTCGATGAGCTTGGCCAGCACCATCCAGGTGCCGCCGCAGGCGATCACGGCATTCAGCCCCAGATACTCTTTCAGATTGGCCGGCGTCACGCCGCCGGTGGGCATGAAGCGCACCGGATAGACGGCGCCCAGGGCCTTGAGCATGGCGGTGCCGCCTGACTGCTCTGCCGGGAAGAACTTGAGGTGGCGCAGCCCCATCTCCATGGCTTGCTCCACCAGGCTGGGGTTGTTGACCCCGGGGATGATGGTGACGTCCTTGACCAGGCAGTACTGCACCGTGGTCGGGTTGAAGCCGGGGCTGACGATGAAGTCGGCGCCCGCCGCAACGGCCGCATCCACCTGCTCGCGGTTGAGCACGGTGCCGGCCCCGATCAGCAGATCCGGGTAGGCCGCGCGCATCTGGCGGATGGCCTCTGCGGCGGCGGGGGTGCGGAAGGTCACCTCGGCGGCGGGCAGGCCATTTTCCACCAGCACCCGGGCGAGGGGGACGGCCTGGGCAGCATCTTTCAGCGCGATGACGGGGGGGCTTCGAGGCGGGCGATGAGATCAGACATGGTGCGTTTCCTTGAGTGATGGCATGTGGGAGGGGGGAATGATGGCCCCCGGATACTGGATGACGGCCGCCGCCAGGCTGTGGCCTGCCCGGGCGGCGTCGGCGACGTCGGCCCCTTGCAGGCGTGCGGCGAGATAACCGGCGCTGAAGGAGTCGCCCGCCGCCGTGGTGTCGATCACCTGTTCGGGGGACAACCGCAGGGCGGCGATTTCGATCCGCTGCGCTGCCGTGACCACCAGGCAAGGCTCAGAGCCGCGCTTGACGACGATCTCGCCCACCCCGAAGCCCTGGCTCCCTGGCTGCATTGCGAGCGCAACCCCTACTGGCGCAAGCTCCACGAGCATATCGACGACAAGGCCATCTCCAGCTGGTGCGACGATCACGACCAGATCCTCAAGGCCCTGATGCGCAAGGATCCGCAGGCGGCCAAGCTGGCCATGTGGCAGCACCTGGAGAACACCAGGCAGATGCTCTTCCAGGCCACCATCTTCGATGACGAAATGGAGGATGACCGCTACCTCTTCTCCGAAAATCCCGTCGTTCATTTGACCCAGCCTTCCACTGCCAACGGCTAAGCTGTGTTCTTAAAGTGATGAAGATATAATCTCACATCTTCTCAACAGCTTAAGATCCATTCCGTGTCCCGCCGTTATCAGCTGACTGATGCACAATGGGGGCTTATCGAGCCCCAGTTTCCTTCTCGAAGCCTGATCGGGCGCCCTACCCGTGAACCGCGCCAAGTGCTCGATGGCATTCTCTGGATACTCCACACCGGAGCTCCTTGGCGAGACCTTCCAGAACGTTTCGGACCATGGAATTCGGTCTACAACACCTTCCGGCGTTGGCAGGATGCAGGCCGGATTGATGCCATTCTGGAAGCGCTGCAACTCAAGCTCAATGAAGAAGGGCTCATCGATTTCGACCTGTGGTGCCTGGACGGCTCCAATGTCAGAGCATCCAAAGATGCTGCCGGTGCACGTAAAAAAACACCTCAATGAATCAAGCCCTTGGCCGTTCGCGGGGAGGTTTCGGCAGCAAAATTCACTTGGTCACGGACGGTCATGGCTTACCACTGAGCTTCTGCCTGTCACCGGGGCAATCAGCAGAAATCAGCTATGCAACAAGCGCGTTGGCCATGGCGAGGATACCAACGTCATCAGGTCGCTACCGAACACGGCCAGCGCATCTTGCCGCAGACAAGGCCTATAGCAGCAAAGCCTTTCGAGCCGAGCTACGGCGGAGAAGGATAAAAGCGGTCATTCCGCAACGCCGCCATAAGGGGCGTCCATTGGTACTGGACAAGGTGCATTACCGCAGGCGCAATGTCGTGGAGCGGTGCTTCGGTTGGTTGAAGAAGTTTCGCCGGTTTTCAACGAGATATGAAAAGCTAGCCAAGAGTTTTGCAGCCTTTATCAAACTGGCTTTCTGCCTTCGCTACTTGCGCGAGTTATGTGTGGACAGAAAACCAGCATTTTGAGAACACAGCCTAGTGGAAGATTCTCGGGGGCGAACCCTCGAGGTTGTTTCAACCCCATGGAAGCGCTGGGCTGATGGCGTGGCCCACAGCTCCCGGGCAAATTGCCGCTCCACTCGCCGGTTTTTGCTGGCGACGCCACCTGGGGAAGGTGCGAATAAGTCATATGGCACGAGAGCATTTAATGGTAACCCATTGATATTAAATGACTAAAATTTTCATTTTTTGTTCGTGGGATACTTGTTCGCACTTTCCTTAGAGCCCGGCACGTTGAGCATGACTATGCCTCCTACATCAATGACATGGGCCACAGTGAGGCTGCCAATTTCATCGCCGCGCATCCCGGTAGTCAGTCCCAGCAATGGAGCCCAGAAATGCCAGTCTTTCGGCTGTTCGTAGGGAAGCCTACTGTCGGCTCGCCAGAGTCTATTAACTAGTTTCCCCAGTTGTTCCTGAGTGAAGGGTTGTCCGCCTTCTTCATAGTCGGCATCGTTCTTGATGGGTGTCAGCATGTCGCTGAAATTCTCGGCGACATACCGCTCAGCCTTAAGCCATTTAAGAAAGGGTTTAACGTCATGGAAGTGGGTCATCTGTCCCTGCTCGGACAGGGATGGCAGGCCCTGCTTGCCTAAGCCCAGATACCAGTTACGCCGCAGCAAGGGATCCTCAGGGCGCTCTTTCCAGATTGACAATTTCGGGAGATTCTTAGGGAGCGTGCGGATAACCTCTCGATAGTGGGTAATATCGGCAGCAACAAGCCCCGCGCTGTTCAGCGGGCCGAGAACATCGAGAAAACGCGCAAGATTGCTTTTGCGCTGGCTCAGGGTCTTGGGTTTGAGCTTCTCCACATGTTCGCTGTGCTCGTTGAATCGGGCCACCAGCCATTCCAACGATTGACCGGGCGCAGAAGGGGCAACCAAGGCACTACCGACGGGTAAAGGCTCGGCGTTGATCGTTGTTGGCAATGTGGCGAGAGCGTCCGCCGTCCGCCGGGCTTCAATGAGCTGGCCTTGTGTCCGTTGGGCAATGCCAACCGCAGTACGGGCCAGTTTCTTCGCCTTCTGAGTCACTGCCTGAGCTGCCGCCAGCTCTTTGCGGGAGCGTAGTGCTTCAAGACGCTGCTCGTTAATCTGGTCTTGCAGTGCGGCCAGTTGTTCCCCGAGCCGGATTTGTTCTCTTTTCGCGGCGATCTTCGCCTTCATGATTTCTGAGATTTCAGCCATGTCTACTTCCTGATCGACTTCCTGAACTAATGCCAATAATTCGTCGAGCAGGAGCCTGCCAAGTTGGAAAGCATGGATCCACAATTCTCCCGTTTTAGCGCGATTTTTTGTGCCAAGTGAGAAACGGGTCTCACGAGGAGCGCCGTACTGGCGGAGGGATGGGGGGAAGATCAGGCGGTAGCAGTAGACACCACAGCGGTTTTTGATGAGACCGGGATAGAGCATATGTGACACCTCAGTGTGTCACCCCCTGACCAGCCATAAAGAAAAAGCCCTGACGAATCAGGGCTTTAGAATGTGGTGGGCTGGGGGATGTTGAACCTAATGACTAACTAATTGATCTTAAATTAAAATCGCCAATTCAGAAAATTCATGTATGCCTAACCGTATGCCTAACATCAGAACTTCTGCAATAACATAGTGTTATCTGGGCTGGAATGGTCATATGTGGTTAATTGGCCTTGGAGGAAATTTTAACTCTCACCTTTCTCAAAAGGTAACTGACTCTTGCGAAAGTTGGCGCTCTCTGTTGTATCAGTTCCTCGTTTGGAAAAAAATTTCCCGTCCAAAATTTACCTGTCCAGCGAGCTTTGAATAGACTGTTTCAACCTTCTGTGGCTTTTACCTCGCCACCGGCAGGTCCTCCCAGCGGGTGGTGTAACAGGGGCTCAAGTGCTCTTGTCGCATCATCCACTCAGGCGACCCAGTGCCTTGGCTGGCAAAGCCTACGCGCCCCAATCCCTTGGCTTTGATCTGGTCCATCACTGCCATCAGCGCATCCGATTGAGCGGACGGCGGGGCAAACAGATCTGCCTGTTGTTGCCCCTTGGGGGTGAACTCACTCAGCATGACGCCCCCCTTCTGATAGCGGTAACCGTCGCGCCAAATCTGCGGTAGCAGCACGTTCACTTGCTGCAGCAGCAACCGGGTATCATCGCTAGGGCAGACCAGCCGGACGCCAGCCTGCTCACTGTAGTAAGGGGCTCGTTCATCAAAGGGGCTGGTTCGCACGAACAGGTGCACCCGCTGGCAACACATCCCCTCGGCCCGCAGCTTCTCGGCTGCGCGAGCCATAAAGCCTGACAACGCTTGGGCCATTTCTCCACGGTCAGTCACGCGCTCACCAAAGGAACGGCTCGAGAGGATCTGCTGCTTCGCCGCCGGTTCAACGGTCAGCTCTGCGCAAGGCAGGCCACGCAGCTCCTGTACGATCCGCTCGACCACCACGCCGTATTGGGCGCGTAACCCTTTGGCGTCGCTAGCCACTAGGTCAGCCACGGTGTTGATGCCTTGTGCCACCAACTTGGCCCCCAAGCGCCGTCCTATGCCCCACACCTCATCCACCGGGGTGATAGCCATCAGCCGGGCACGGCGCAGCTCGTCACGCAAGTCCACGACGCCGCCCGTGGCAGGCCACTTCTTGGCTGCATAGTTGGCCAGCTTGGCGAGGGTCTTGGTGGGGCCAATCCCGACCCCTACCGTTAGGCCGGTCCACTGCCACACTCGCTGCCGGATCTGTTGTCCATAGGCTGTCAGGTCCCCGGCAAATGACTCCGACAGTGACAGGAATGCTTCATCGATGTAAAGGAAAGAAGAACAGCCATGGACATGACTTCAGCTCAGACATTCCGCTACTCAATCTCTGATGTCGGATGTCCATAGAAAGAACCTCTTTTCCAGGAAATTGGGGCTTGAAGTCCATACCTGCGCAATTGCACCCATTTGACCAGTCAATTGCATTGGTACTGACCACCGCGTGCATCCGACTTGGCCAGTGGGCAGCAGAGACGCAACAGGCAGAAACCGGCCAGAAGCAGTCAGTCAATCATGCGTTACAGTGATTTTTTGCAGCTCTTTATAGAGCCGTTAGCTGCTGCCACCAATAATCCATAGGCCTGCCAGTCGTCAGACAGTCTTATTCTCGATCAGACGATTGCCCCGTCGATGACCAGTAGCTCACCGGTGATGGAGCCAGAGTCCGGTCTTCGGATGCAGGACTCCTGGCTTTGCTCACTCAGCGCCGATCCCGGCCATCGGTTCAGTTTGGCCCCAGCCACCGCCCAGAGACCTGAACAGGTCAACCAGCGCAATCTGCCGTTCCGTGCTGATTTGAATTAGTGTGGTCTGGTTGCTAAAGGTGCTGCGCTGGGCGTCAAGATAACGCAGGTAGTCGTCCACGCCGCCCTCGTAACGCGCCTTAGCCAGGGCCATCGCAGCCTCGCTGGAACCGGCCAGAGCCTGGCGGGCAGCCTCCTCGCGGCGCAGGGTGTCGGTGGCGGCCAGGGCATCGGCCACTTCGCGGAAGGCGGTCTGGATGGTGCCTTCGTAGTCGGCCACCGCCGCGTCCTGGCGCACTTCGGCGAGGTCCAGGTTGGCGCGGTTGCGGCCACCGGCGAAGATCGGCAGCGACAGCGTCGGGGCAAAGCTCCAGGCCCGCGAGCCGCCATCGAACAATCCGGACAACTCGGCACTGGAGCTGCCCACCGAACCGGTCAGGCTGATCCGGGGAAAGAACGCGGCGCGAGCTGCACCGATATCGGCATTGCGCGCCTTGAGGCGGTGCTCGCTGGCGAGAATGTCCGGGCGCCGTTCGATCAGTTCCGAGCTGGTGCCGGGGGCGATGTCCTGCAGCACCATCAGGTCGTCGCGGGGCGTCGCGGGCAGCAGGCGAGCGGCATCTGGCGTGCCGAGCAACAGGACCAGGGCGTTGTCCGCCTGGCGTAACTGGCGTTCGGTGCTCTCGCGCTCGGCCCTAGCCTGTTCGGCAAGGCCGACCGCTTCCTGGTAATCCAGGGCGGTGGCGGCCCCCGCTGCACGGCGCTGGCTGACCAGCTCCAGCGAGGCCATGCGGCTGTCCAGGGTTTGTTCGACCAGGGCCATGCGGCGTAGCGCACCATCGCGGGTCAGGTAGGCCTGGATGACCTCGGCAACCAGGCTGATCTGCGTGGCACGGGTCGCCTCCTCGGTCGCCAGGTAGGTCTCCAGCGCGGCCTCGGAGAGGTTGCGCACGCGGCCGAACAGGTCGACTTCGTACTCCGCGAGGCCGAGGCCGACCTGATAGTTGCTGGTCACTTCCGAGCGCCCGGTCTGCGACAGATCGGCAGGCAGGCGCTGGCGGTTGCCGCTGGCATTGGCGTTGATCGAAGGCAGGCGATCAGCACGCTGGATGCGGTACTGGGCACGCGCAGCTTCGATATCCAGCAGCGCCTGGCGCAGGCTGCGGTTGTTGCTCAGCGCCGTATCCACCGCGCGGCGCAAGTCGGCATCGACGATGAAGGTCTGCCAGTCCAGCGCCTGGGCACGGGTGCCCTCCGCGTCGGCGGCTTGCCAGTGCGACGCGACCGGTGCCTGCGGGCGCTCGTAGGTCGGGGCCAGCGAACAACCCGCCAGGGCGGCGATGGCCAGGGGCAGCAGAGCGCGACGGAGCATGAAGTGAGAGGTCATCGCATTACTCCGCTTTATGCAGGGGATGGTTGTCGGTTTGCTGAGGTTTGGTGCGCAGCAGCGACAGCACCCAGACGAAGAAGATCGGCACGAAGATCACCCCGAGCATGGTCGCGCTGAGCATCCCGCCCAGCACCCCGGTGCCCAGTGCGCGCTGGCTCGCAGCGCCGGCGCCAGTGGCGATGGCCAGCGGCACCACGCCGAGCATGAACGCCATGGAGGTCATGATGATCGGGCGGAAACGCAGGCGCGCGGCTTCGACAGCAGCATCGCGCAGCGAGTAGCCGTCTTCCCACAGGTCCTTGGCGAACTCGACGATGAGAATGGCGTTCTTCGCCGCCAGGCCGATCACGGTGATCAGGCCGACCTTGAAGTACACGTCGTTGGGCAGGCCGATAGCAGTCACCGCCAGTACCGCGCCGAGTGCGCCGACCGGCACGATCAGCATCACCGTCAGCGGGATCGCCCAGCTCTCGTAGAGCGCCACCAGCAGCAGGAACACCACGGTGATGGCCAGGGCGAACAGCATCGTCGCCTGCCCGCTGGCGACCCGCTCCTGATACGACAGCCCGGTCCACTCGTAACCGATACCTTCGGGCAGCTCGGCAGCGATGCGCTCCAGTTCGAGCATCGCCTCGCCAGTGCTCACGCCGGGCGCGGCGTCACCGGCAATGCGGATCGACGGGTAACCGTTGTAACGCGCGACCTGCACCGGGCCTTCTTCCCAGCTCGTGGTGACGAAAGCACTCAGCGGTACCAGGCTGCCGCTGTCGTTGGGCACATGCAGGCGCAGGACGCTTTCCGGTGTCATGCGCTCGGCCTGTTCGGCCTGTACCACCACGCGCTGCTGGCGGCCGGCGTTGGCGAAGTCGTTGATCACCGACGAGCCGAACGCAGTGGACAGCGCGCTGCTGATCGCTTCGAAGCTGACTCCCAGCGTGCGCGCCTGCTCACGGTCGATCACCAGGCGCAGCTGCGGCGCCTCGGCCAGACCTTCCATCATGGCGTAGAGGAACTTCGGATTGCCGTTGACCTTGCCCAGCACTTCATCGCGCGCTGCCAACAGGGCATCGCGGCCAAGGCCGGCGCGGTCCTGCAGGCGCAGGGCGAAACCACCCGAGTTGCCCAGGCCTTCGACCGGCGGTGGCGGCACCGCCATGATCGCGCCGTCATCGAGGTTGGCGAAGTGCTGGTTGACCGCAGCCGACTCGGCTTCCGGCGACTGCGAAGAATCTCGCTCGGACCAGTCCTTGAGCAGCGGGAAGGCAATGGCCGCGTTCTCACCCATGCCGGAGAAGCTGAAGCCGAGGACCAGGAAGGACGTCTGCACGGCCTCGCGGGCCATCAGAAACTCTTCCAGCTCCTCACCCGTGGCCGAGGTGCGCTCACGGGTGGCGCCTGGCGGCAACTGGATGTCGACGATCATGTAGCCCTGGTCTTCCACCGGCACGAAGGATTCCGGCAGGCGCAGGTAGAAGAAACCCATCAGCACCACCACGCCCAGGTAGATGAACATCACCCGCCCGGCGCGCGGCACCAGCTTGCCGTTGAGTTTGGTGTAGCGGCCGGTCAGGGCGGTGAACTTGCGGTTGAACCAGCCGAAGAAACCGGTCTTCTCGTGATGGCCTTCGGGGATCGGTTTGAGCAGCGTGGCGCACAGCGCCGGGGTGAAGGTCAGCGCGAGGAAGCCCGAGAACAGGATCGACACCGCCAGCGACAGCGAGAACTGCTGGTAGATCACCCCCACCGAGCCGGCCATGAAGGCCAGCGGCAGGAACACCGCCGACAGCACCAGGGTGATACCGATGATCGCCCCGGACACCTGCCCCATCGCCTTGATGGTCGCCGGCACCGGCGCCAGGCCTTCCTCGGCCATGATCCGCTCGACGTTCTCCACCACCACGATGGCGTCGTCCACCAGGATGCCGATGGCCAGCACCATGCCGAACATGGTCATCATGTTCACCGAGAAGCCAAGCAGGTACATGAAGGTCAGCGTACCGAGCAGACACACCGGCACGACGATGGACGGGATCAGGGTGTAGCGCACGTTCTGCAGGAACAGGAACATCACCAGGAACACCAGCACCATGGCCTCGATGAGGGTCATGATGACCTTGTCGATCGCCACGTCGACGAAGCGCGAGGTGTCGTACGCCACGGAGAACTCGACGTTGTCCGGGAAGTTGGCCGACAGCTCGGTCAGACGCTGCTTGACCGCCTCGGCGGTCTGGATCGCGTTGGCACCGGGCGACAGCTGCACGGCGGCGGCAACGGCGGGCTTGCCGTCCTGGCGCGAGCCGAAGTTGTAGTCCTGGCTGCCGACCTCGATGCGCGCCACGTCGCCCAGGGTCAGGCGCGAGCCGTCCTGGTTGGCACGCAGCACGATGGCGGCGAATTCCTGCGGGTTGTCCAGGGTACCCTTGACCGCCAGGGTCGCCGTCAGCTCCTGCTCGCTGGAACCCGGCGTGCTGCCGAAGGCACCGGCCGGCACCTGCACGTTCTGCGCGCGGATGGCGTTGTTCACGTCATCGATGGATAGGCCGTAGCCGACCAGCTTCTGCGGATCGATCCACACGCGCATGGCCGCCTCGGAGTCGAAGAACTGCAGCTTGCCGACGCCGTTCACGCGACGGATTTCGTTGTTGATGTTGCGCGCGGCGTAATCGGCCAGCGCCGTGACGTTGGCGTCCTTGTCGCCATCGGTGTAGCTCAGCGCATAGATCAGCAGGAAGCCGGCGGTGGCCTGCTCGGTCTGGATGCCGAGCGTCAGCACGGCCTGCGGCATGCGTGCCTCGGCCTTCTTCAGACGGTTCTGCACGTCAACCTGGGCCAGTTCGGGGTCGGTCCCTGGCTGGAAGGTGACGGTGATCTCGGCGATGCCGTTGGCGTTGCTGGTGGACTCGAAGTACAGCAGGTTCTTGGCGCCGTTGAGTTCTTCCTCGATGACGCTGGTCACCGAGTCGGTGAGCTCCTGCGCCGAAGCGCCGGGATAGGTGGCGGTCACGGTGATCTGCGGCGGCGCCACGTTGGGGTACTGCGCCACCGGCAGGAACGGGATGGCCAGCAGGCCACCCAGCGAGATGAACAGGGCGACTACCCAGGCGAAATTGGGGCGCCGGATGAAAAACAGGGACATGAGAGGTTCTCCGGCTTACTGCACCTGGGACTGTGGAGCGGCTTCGGCGGCATCTTGCTCGCGGGGGATGACCTTGGCGCCCGGACGGATAGCCGCCAGCGAGCTGGTGATCACCTTGTCGCCGACCTGCAGGCCCTCGCTGATTTGCCAGCGCGAGCCCTGCATGGCACCGGTGGTGACCTGGCGCGCCTCGACGGTATCGCCCTCCCCCAGCAGCATCACGCTGGCCTGGCCGTCAGCCGAACGCTGCACGGCACGTTGCGGCACCAGGATGGCGTTCTGGTCGAGCCCTTGCGGTGTGCGCACACGCACGTACATACCCGGCAGCAGCACGCCCTCGGGGTTGTCGAACTGGCCTCGCAGGGCGATCTGCCCGGTGCTGCGATCCACCGAGATATCGGTGAACAGCAGCGTGCCCTTGCGCTCGATATCGGTACCGTCGACACGCAGCGACAGCGGCTGGTCGCTCGCACCGGCAACCTTGCCCTCGGCGATTGCCGCGCGCAGGCGCAGGGCATCGGCAGCAGGCTGGGTGAAGTCGGCGTACACCGGATCGAGTTGCTGGATACGTGCCAGCAGCGTGGCTTCGCCCTGGCCTACCAGAGCCCCTTCGGTGACCTGGGCGCGACCGATACGCCCGGCGATGGGGGCGCGAACCTCGGCATAACCCAGGTCCAGGCGGGCAGTTTCGACATTGGCCTGGGCCGAGCGCTTGTCGGCCTGGGCGCTCTGCAGAGCGGCCATGGCGTTGTCGAAATCCTGCTGGCTGACGGCGTCGATCTTCACCAGTGGTTCGTAACGGCGAACCATCGCCTGAGCCTGGAACAGCTGCGCCTCGGCGCGAGCCAGTTCACCTTCCGCCCGCGACAGGGCCGCCTTGAACGGCGCAGGGTCGATCTGGAACAGCACGTCACCGGCCTTCACGTCGGCCCCTTCCTCGAAGGTGCGCTTGAGCACGATCCCCGCCACCCGCGCGCGCACCTCGGCGACACGCACCGGCTCGATGCGCCCTGGTAGCTCGGCGAACACTGTGAAGGGCTCGGTCTTCACGCTGAGCACATCGACTTCACGCGCTGGCGCCTCTTCCCGTTGCTCTTCGGGCTTGTCGCAGCCAACCAGGGTCACGGCGATCAAATAGGAGATCACGGAAAAAGTGATCCATTCGCGGAATTTGTTCATATCTCACCCAAGCGCGAAGCCAGTACGTAGTCGAAGCCGCGCATGATCCACGCAAAAATCAAATAAGTCAATATTGACTCATTTGATTTTGGTGTGAACAAAGCTAGTATCCTCTTTGAGAAAAATGAGTGTTCTAGGCAAAATACCCGCATCTGCCCGCGATAGATAAAGAGTGACCGATGGATTTAACTGCTGCCGATGAGAAATTGCTGAAGGCCCTGGCGATCGCCATCGTTGACCACCCGCGAGCCACGTTCAAAGAAATAGCCCAGGCAGCGGGGGTCAGCAAGGCGACGCTCAACAGGTTTTGCGGCACCCGCGACAACCTGATCGAGATGCTTCTGAATCATGGTTCGGTGGTTATTTATAGGGTCATTGCCGATGCCGATCTTGAGGCGGCGCCCTTGGACGCATTGCATCGTCTGATCGAAGGCCATTTGATTCACAGGGAGTTGTTGGTATTCCTCTCATTCCAGTGGCGCCCGGACACGTTTGATTTAGATGCAGGCGGCTGCCGATGGCTGCCTTACTCGGAAACGCTGGACGAGTTCTTTCTCCGCGGGCAAAAACTGGGCGTATTCCGTATCGATATCGGTGCCCCGGCGCTTACCGAAATCTTCTCCTCCTTGATCTTCGGCCTGGTAGACGCCGAGCGCCGCGGCCGTATCGCACGCGCAGGTATGGCGGCGTTGATCGAGCAATTCTTCCTGAACGGGGCTTGCAACTACCAAACTTAACGGAAAGCAACGCTCAGTTTTTTTTCCAACGGGTTGGCGGTGTCCGTTTTTGGCCGTTCTCTGACGGTCGTGACAGTGACACGCCCTGGTCAAGTTGAACGCAATCCGTGGTCAACGCCAACCCAAATTGGTGGTCAAGAGGAGTGCAATTTCGCACATACCTGAGGACTGCTCACCACATCGCTTGCGTCGGTAGTAGCTTCCGCACTTTCCCCGTCTCTCACCGCTAAACAGCGCTTTCCGGTAGCGGACTTTAGAGCGGCTTGATACTGGCCAGCATGCAGAAATTCTGCCCGTGTAGCGTCACGACCGGACAAGCCACTAGGGTGGCGGTCAGGAAGGCAGGCAAACGGAACACGGCGAAGCACCTCGAAGGCGCTGGCCACTTGCCATCCAACTGGGCGCGGCCTTTAATCGGCGGATCTGGAAAGGAGACGGATATGCCATTGTTGGACGAGATTATTGGGTGGGCCGGCGGACTCAGACCCTGGCAGCAGGAAGCACTGCGCCGGATATTTGCCCGGGCCGAACTAACCCAAGATGACATCGAGACCATTCTGCGAATGGTTCGCGAGCAAGAACGGGAAGACGCAACCACGGGGGGAGCACGGCCATTCACGCTGGACGACGTACCAGGCGCCGGAAGTGGCGCAACCGTGCGGTTGGTGGGTGTCTCGGGGCTAGACCAGGTAAACGGCTTCCCGTCCGGTCGTGCCTTTGACCTCGCACCGGAGGGCATGACCATTTTCTTTGGTCATAACGGCGCCGGCAAATCCGGCTACGCCCGCGTCTTCAAGAATGCCTGCAACGCTCGGCATCGGGTGGAGGTCCTGCCCGACGCTTTTGGGGCGGCAACCCCAGCTAGACTGCCATCAGCAGATTTCGCCATTTTGGTGGATGGCACTCCGGAAACCGCACGTTGGGTCCAGAACGGGCCGGCCCATTTGCATTTGAGTTCGGTCTCGGTCTACGACGCGGCCTGTGCCAATGACTACATCGACGCGGAAGGGACCCCTGCATTTCAGCCCTACGGACTCACTCATCTGACGCGCCTGGTCCTACTTCAGCGTGATTTACAGGCACGGATTGGGACCGAACGCAATGCCTTGGCTCTGGATACCCGGCAATTCGAACCGCTGAAGGGTGACACCGAAGTCGGCCGCTACATCGCCAAATTAGGTGGGGACTCGGACCGCGCCGTGCTTGCTCGATTAGGGACGGTCGGTGACGATGAACTCCGGCGACTGGAGTTTCTGAAGCGGACATTACTGGAAAGCGATCCTGTGC
The DNA here is from genome assembly GCF_027705325.1 of Aeromonas sp. QDB18. NCBI lineage: Bacteria > Pseudomonadati > Pseudomonadota > Gammaproteobacteria > Aeromonadales > Aeromonadaceae > Aeromonas > Aeromonas sp. QDB18. Next base: position 13,095 of record NZ_JAPDBQ010000011.1, on the reverse strand, counting down.
CGCAGGCGCTGGCCTTGGAACGTTTGGCGACACGCTTGGACCAGGCGCAGCGTCGAGCCGAGGAAGTCCAGCGCTGGGTGAATGATCGTGCCATAGCACGGGCAAAGGAACTGATTACAACGGAAAAAACCGCGCATCTCGCCATGCAACTGGCGCAAGCGCGTCTTCAGGATCGAGACACACTGAACGCCATGGAGTTGCCGGTAACGTCCTCACCCACCGCCACGCTGCTGGAAGGCACAGGAGCTGAACTCTGGCAAACGATGTACCGAGCCGCTGAGGCTTTCTCTCAGCAGACGGCATACCCTGAACATCCCTTCCCGCACCTGGAACCGGACGCTTACTGCGTACTCTGCCAGCAACCTTATTCAACGGATGCCTCGGAGCGCATGCGGCGTTTCGCGGCATTTGTCGCCGACAGCGCCACGGCGGATGCGCAAGCCGCCACGCTTGCGCGCATGAACGCTCTAGGGAAGGTGCAGGCTGTCGATCTAAACGTTCTGGATGTGCCAACACGGGCTGACGTGGAGGAGCGACTGCCCGACCTACACGCTGCCATCACCGCAGCGGCATCGGTCTGGACCGCCCGGCATACTTGGGTTAGCCAAGCCCTGCAAACTGGAAACTGGTCCCCCGAGTCAGAACCGCTTCCTATCGAAGCAAACCTCGATAGTCTCTTCGCCGCCAAAGCTGCTTCGCTCCGAGTCGACGCCAATACCCTGCGGACCTCTGCCGATCCCGCTCTACGCTTGGCGCTGACCCAAGAACTGGCAGAGCTAGAAGCCCGACAACGCCTCGCCAACCAGCTTGGCGCGGTGGAGCGCTTTGTTCAGGACAGTCAGGTCCATGCCACATTGAGCCGCTGCCATGCCGCCCTCAACCCAGCGGCAGTGTCACGCAAACTGACGTCCCTGGCGGCGACGCATGTGACCGAGGCTCTGGCCGCTTCTATGAATGCTGAGTTGAAAGCCCTGGGCTATAAGCGACGGGTGCAACCCGACCTGAGCGGGCGCACAGAGCTGGGGGTGACCAAGGTCACGCTGCGCCTGCAGGAAATCACGGCGAAAGCCTCCAAGGTGCTGTCAGAGGGCGAGCAGCGCGCGTTGGGGATGGCTATGTTCCTCGCCGAGCTCGAATCCCTGCCACATACTTCGACCGTTATTTTCGACGATCCGTCTACGTCGCTGGATCACGTATATCGTCGGGCCATAGCTCGGCGTTTGGTAGCGCTGGCTGAGACCCGCCAAGTGCTGGTGTTCACCCATGATGCGGTGTTCCTGACCGAGCTCGCGATGGCGCTTCAGCGCGCTGATCGCTCGGCCAGCTACAAGACCATCGGTTGGGACGAGTCGCCGGGACTAGTGAGCGAGGGGCTGACGTGGACGACGATGGACACCAAGGCCCGCCTGGCCGATCTCGAAAGTCGTGCGAAAGCACTGAACGTTCCGGTCGGCAGCGACCCGGATGATGAGCTTGAGCGGCAAATCGCATCGGGATACTCAAGCCTCCGAGGCACTGTCGAGCGCGCCATACGCGAGGTTTTTTTGAACAATACCGTCCAGCCGTTCAGCGATGTGGTGAGCGTAGAAGCATTTGGTGCTGTCATTGGCCACCCCGCAGAGGAGTGGGAGCAGTTGCTGGCAGTGTATGCGCGGGCCTGCGAAGCTACCGAGGCCCACGACACCCCAGGCGAGCGCCAACTACCGCTTCCCGCGCGTGAGGAGTTGCTCGGCGATATCGCCCAGGTCCTGGAATTAATCAAAAACGCGACTAAACGCCGAACTGCCTACGAGAATCTACGCCGGGAGCGGACCGCGCAACGCAAGAAGCTCTTCGGCGGCTAGCCCGACGTTTCATGCCGGGCTGGTCGGGCATGGCTGTGTTTCTTTCGAATATTGCGAGCTCTCCGTTTCAAAGTTTTTTGTGGCCTCGCGGATCAAGAGGAAGCACATTGGAGGCCGGCAGTTGGCGCTCCAAGTCCGCAATACGGTCGTACAGCTCAAGAATGGTGGCGTCGGCCTCACTGAGTAGGCTGGCTAGGTGGTCACGCTGCTGCGTGATTTCCTCGATCCGTTCTCGAAGTCCACGATTTTTTCTGCGGGCTAATAAGCTGACTTGGCGCACTGATGGCGGACGTTGCTCAGCGTGTCCTTCCACGTACTTTTGGATCTCAGCGATCAGTAGGGGGAAACGAGCTTTTTTCAGTGCAGAGGGGTCGCTGCCGGCCTCCTTGGCAACGTTGTTCTGACTTACGGGCGTCCCCTTCGGCAGTCGTTCGGGCTTGTTGCTCTTCAGCCGCTCGAACGCTGCGCGATACTGCTCGCCGGCACTCATTCGCTTAGCCGGGTCAGCGGATTCATGTTTGCCGGATGACATGGCGATAATTCTCCACACTACGTTTCTGGGCTTCCAACGAAGTCCTTAGCGGACTGTCTACCTCGGCAGCGGCCAGGCGCTCATCCAATACCGCCTCCAACACTTCGACTTCGTCGAGTTGCTCGGGGTCATAGAGAACGTCCGCACATGGTTTGGTTTCTCCGGGGGAGTCGCCCCCTCCGCAGCGAGCGATATTGTCGATGCCCCCATAGGGACAGGGGGTACGGCTCGTGCAGATGCCCAGCAAAATCGGTCGATGAGTGACCGTCCCCTTCTTAGCCAGATTGATCGCTTTCTTAGCATCAGAGGCTGAGATTAGGCGGACAATCTCAGATTTTCGCTTCTCGCCGTGGGGGCTGACGAATCGGTTGCTCGTCAGCTGTTGCAGCTGCCTACCCAAAGTTTCGTACATGGTGCGGACGTAGTAGGTATGGGCCTTCTCTTCCAGCCGTACCCTGGAATGGTTTTGCCCGTAGTAGAGACTCATCGCTCTGGCGACGTGCTTTAGCTGAAACTGCAATGAAGCGTCGCTGACCAGCCCGGATGCCTGCATATTCACTGCGCCGGTTCGTCGGAGTTGATGCCAGGCCAACGGCCAGATTTTGCCGACCGCAAACTCGTCGGTCAGCGTCGGCGTCACCAACCGAGCCAATTCGAAATCTTCCGGCGTAATGCGCAATTGCTCACGGTCGAACAGCTTGTCGAACCACTGAAGCACATGGGCATAGCTCGGAATCGATGGCCGAATCGTGCGGTTGATCTTGGTGAACTTCGTTCCCCACGGTTCAAGGCAATAATCAAGCAGATAGCGCTTGGCCGGATCATCCGGCACCGAGGCCTCGCCGGGGGGAGAGTCGCATTCTGCGCGGAGGTCTGCGACCACACGCATGGCTTCAACTGCCACCTGAGCTGACGGGGACGTCACCCAAAGTGCCTCAGAATCCGACATCGTCTTGGTCGTTCGTCCGCACAATACATGGATGTCGCCAAACTGCGGATCACGTTCTATGTGCAAGCAATCGGCGCGCAGGTTCCAAGCCTCTTCGACTCGCATGAGGCTGAAGTTCAGCAGATAGCACAGTCCAGATCGACTCACGAGGTTGAGGTAGCGACTCAGAGTTTGAATGCGAATTTCGTCGTCGCTCACTCCCAGCCAGCGACGAAATAGTTCCACCATGCCAAACCGATGCGCGGTGTCGATGAATGGGCCGTAGTACTGCCGCCCAGTCCACTTTCCGTTTGATCCATCCGACGGCCACTGAAACGGATAGAACGATTGTGGCCTGCGTTGTCCTTGGAGACTGGCAGAGTTGTGCCGATAGGCAGCCAGACAGAAGCGGAAGCACTCCTCGACTTGGCCTCGATGCGCCAAAAAGTCATCCAGGCATTCGCGCAAGCGTGTGATTTGATAGTGCCAAATGCGGGGCGGGATATAGGGGGTCTGGAGCTTCTGGTGGTCGGGCATGGCCGCTGCGAGGCGTGCCAACCCTGCGCGATCCAACAAGGTGAACCCCAGCGCATCCCGCCGCTCGTACAGTTCGTGCAGCAATGCCAAGAACTCACCGGACCGGGAAGCCTGGAGCACCTCCGGGAGACGGTCGGCAACGCGCGGAAAATGACTCAGTTCGGATGCGAGAATGCCTTCTTGAGTGCACAAGACGAACAGCCGACGCATCTGGTCGAAGCGCGTTTTCAGGCCTCGGTATCCACGGGCTCCATTGGGGCCGTATAGCCACCAGCCGATTACGGTCCGCAATAAATCGGCGTTCGCAGGATCGATCGCGGCGACATATTTCTTAGCTGGGCCATCGCCGAAATTGAGAGTGAGCCGTTTTCCCGCCCATGGGTCGAGCCGCCAAATGGCATCGCCCCAACGGCTCACCACCTGGCCAGCGGCATCTATGATGACCGGCCAATCACGCTGCGGTGGCCAGCACGGCGGACGGTAGTTCGGCGCATCAGGAATCGCTAGGGGCGAGTCGATGCCGAGGCCAAGTTCGGAAAGAATATTTTTCGTCATGCTGATCTTTGTCGCAGTTCTGCCAATCGGATGAAGCCATCCCAGGCCGGGTGGTAGTCACCTTCACTTATGCGCGCTCTGGCTTCTTCGACCCAAAGCCTGCGGACCTCGCTACTTTCTTCGAAGAAGCGCAGTTTGGCCGTCAGCCGATCGATCACCAGCAGGGCCGGATGCTCTGTCGTCAGGTGCTTACCCGAACTGGATGGGCGGTAGCGTGCCAGTTCAAGCGATTTGAGGTGGCGCAAGCTACCGAGAGACCACACATGATCCTCACTTTCGATATCCCGGTGCTGGGTACAGAACAGGCAACCGGCAGCATTGATGCAGTCGGGTCGCGGACCATTCTTCGGCATCGTGCCCACTGGTTCAGGTGTGGCCGATACACATCTACCAGGAGCAGGAGGTGAAAGGGACGGATCGGTTTGCTGATGGAAGCGCGTAATTTCCACCATAGCGATCTGCGGATGGGGGTCGGCATATACGCGTATCAGCGTTTGCACCGTATGCTGGGCCAACTCCGCAACCTGTTGGGGATTCTGGGACTCCCGAAGCAACCAGTTGATGCGCGTCCCGCGCAGTTTTCGCGGTCTCACTATCGGTATGCCAAGCTCGCGGCAGATGCGCGTAACGTTCGTGAACTGCGTCGCCTCTTCTAGGATTCGTCCCCCGCTACGTATAAGCGGAAAGAGCAAACCATCCGGCTCATTGGGAAACCATTCGGAACGCCATTCGAGATAGCGCTCGAACCACTCTCGATAACTGGCAAAGATCTCGAATAGCACTTCTCCTTCCCGTCGATTTTTGTAGGTACGTACCTGGTAGCCGTCTATGTGGCTGGTGTAATGAAACTGCTCAACCCGCAGGGTATGTGCTTGCTGGAGGTTCAGACCGGTCTGGGCGATGAACATCAGCAATTCACTCTCGATCCGTAAATTGACGATGGGGAAACGGGTCCGCAGTGTCCGATCTGCATCGTGGGCGGCACGCGCCGCCAGGGATGCTTCGATTTGCGCTTGGTTTTGCGGCCTGGTACGGCGGGCCGCTACTTTCTCGGGGCTCTGCAATCCCGACCATAGTTCCAGCACTTGGCCGGTGCGTAACGAAATACAAACTGGGAGGGGGGCCATTGTCCCCCTCCAGGTCAATGCCTCGCATACGTCAGCTAGAAGGTGTCCGAATGCGAAGGTGTTTTGCAGATTCTGCTTGTCCGCTTTGCTCGTATGTACCTTGCCTTTGCCGCGCGGCTTGCGAATACGTGTGCTCTTGCTCAGGCTTGCTTGGCGGTCCAATGCTCGGTCCAGCATCGTCGCCGTGAGCCTGGTGAGATCGTACAGGGACCCATCGCTGAAATTGCGTTCGACTCGATGACGCTGGAGCAAGTGATCGGTCCAACGAATGAACGTGTCGGCCGCCGTCTCGAGACTGAGATTCACGTTTTCTGAATCGATCCAGGCAAAGAATCGGCGCAATGCACTGATCTTGTTCTGCACCGAGAAGCGACTTCCGCCACCAGCAAGGTCGTCAGTCATGTGCTCATGCAGCTGCGTCACCAGCTCGAAACGTTCCGGCAAGGGACTGCCGAGTTCGCCCTGCGCGATCTGGCGGCCCACATGCTTCACCTTTGCTGCTGCACCTCCGCGAAACAGCAGCGGCCGGAGGTCCCAGGGCGTTTCAGTGGCCCCATACTCAAGCATCGGGAAAGTGAGGTCGAATTCGGAACTATCCATCGTGCCGCGCCCCAGCGCCGATCCCGCTAAATGCCGCCATGAAGCTATTTGAGAGGGCTTGTTTGATCGGCAGTGCCTGTACGAATCGGATGTATTTGAAGGTGGTGGCTTCAGAGTTAGGCCCATGGAGCAACGCGTCGCTGACCGTCGCAATTACAATAGCGACATCGGCACAAGCCGATAGCGCCAGACGTGCCAATTCGGTACCGAAGGTGCAGCGCGACTGATGGAAGCGGAATTTACGGAGCACCTGTAGTTCTGCTTTGACGCCCCGTTTTCGAAACTCGGACATCTCAACATTCACAGCAGATGACTGATCGGTGCCGCGCCTGCCATAGGCGTTACCAAAGCGGGTCAAGAACAGCAAATCACGATTCTCGGGCGAGGCTTTCGCCTCTCGTTCCATCCTCCGCCAGCCTTTGGCATATTCCAGCAATTCATCACGCAACGCTTCGGGTATCCAGACCTGGCCAGTCACACCGAATTTCGTGTGCACTGGCGGAGCTGCGCCTGGACCAACTGCAAGGCGTAGAAGCCCTTCAGCGGAAGGGTCGGGGGCGGCGCGCTCCAGAGACTGAATCTTGAGATCACAGATGCTGCCGAGCCGCATCCCGGTAAAAAATCCAAGGGCCAACATGAGGTAGAGCTCGGGCGTGGCGTTCTCTGCGGCGAAATCCAGAATTGCATCGCGATCGGTCTCCGAGACTGGCAACAGCCCATCTTCAAGCGTTTGGCCTGGGCGCTTACGGTTCGGGATGCTGAGGTCGGTGGTGGTTCCGCTGATCGTTCGCTCGAACCCCACCCGGTCGAAGTATTTAACGACGTAGGGTTTTTCCCGCCACAGCTGGACGTGTGGAGAAAGAAGCTCCCTATGCCTTACCCACCGATAGAACATGATGCAATTGCGCATGTACTCAGACGCCGTGGATGGGCCGATCTGGCCGGCATCGCGCATCTTGATCAACGCCCCTCGGTATAGCACCAGGCAGCGGTCAGCTTTGCGAGCGGGAAACTCGAACCACTGCAAATCACGAGATTCAAGAAATTTAGCGTAATTGAGAAGGCCATTCATGTTACTGGCAACGGTCTTAAGAGAAGCGTCACCAGTCGTTGCTCGCTCCACTGCCCACAGGTTTGCCTCCCTCCAAGGTGCATAGTCTGCCCAAAAGATTTGGGGCAAGCCCTCAATGGATGGCCGGCTGCTACTGGGGGAGTATGCGACGGCGTTCTCTCTGCGCACGAGGTAATGGGGCACGAAATGAATGCGCTCTAGCGTCGCCATTCAACGCCCCTGGGACGCTTAACAATGTCCATAGATAGAACTCAATAGCTTAGGCGTCCGCACTATACAACTTACTCTTATCGATGGAGTAGACCTCCAGCTCGGGGGCCATGGTCTCCAACGTGCTCATCACCCTGCCAGACATGTCTCCATAGAGCGCGTAGTTGGAGCTGAATGCCACACCGCCATGCGCCTCGAACTGCTCGCGGATCTTGAAGTAGGGCCCGGCCATCTTGATACCCATCGCCTTGGCTTCGGGGCTGCGCGACACCACGCATCCATCGTTGTTGGAGAGCACCACGATCGGGCGGCCACGCAGCTCAGGGCGAAACAGCCGCTCACAGCTGGCGTAGAAGTTGTTTACATCAACGAGCGCTATAGCCATCACGCTGCCTCAGATTGCCAATCACATGGGTGACCACTCCGAACAACTCCAGGGAGAGGCTCATACAAGGGTCGATAGGCGCGAACGCCGGATTGGCTGGCAACAGCCGCAACCTCGGCTTGAGCTGCAAGGTCTTTACCGTGAAGCCGCCATCGAGTAGTGCAATCACCACATCACCATGGCGAGGGGTGAGGCTCTTATCGACCACCAGCAAGTCACCGGGAAAGATGCCGACCCCGGTCATGCTCTCCCCCTCGGCACGCAGATAGAAGGTTGCTGCAGGGTGCGGCACGCAGTGGGTGTTGAGGTCCAACTTCCCTTCCAGATAGTCGCTGGCTGGGCTGGGAAAGCCACAAGAGGCGCGGTGCAAGAACAGCGGGATGGTCACCTCGGCGGGTGATGGGTCTGGGGTTAACAGCTTCATGGCAAAACACCTGTATTTATATACAGCCATTATAGCGCACCACCTTTGAACCAGCGCAAGTCCCGCATGCCACTGATGGCGTACCATGGCGCCAACAAATAACAAAGAGATCAGTATGAGTCACAATCTGTGTGCCCTACCGAAAGAGCAGCAAGAACGGGTCGAGGTCGAGAAGGCTGCCGCATATGCCGTATGGAAAGAGCGCAACGGTCACTTGGCCAGCGCAGAAAGCGAAGCAAGCCAGCATAAGGGTGAGCTGGGCAGCTACTTTCTTGAGCAAGTGGGTAAATACAAACGAGGTTAATTCTCTCAAGCTGGACTGATCGCGCCTCAGTGGACGATCTTGCCATCACGCATCCGCCTGAAAACACGACATGTTAAAAACCTCAGTATCGAAGCTGGGCGGCTGGCCCGGTATAGTCAATCGAGTTCACGTCAGAGGAGAGATGCAATGAGTCACCAACCCGGCTTTTGGTTAGCGACACGCCAGTGGTCGCTGGCCGCACTGCTGCTGAGCCTAACGCCGCAAGTCGTGTTTGCAGCCGACTGCACCTATCGAAAAGATGCATTGGGCCATACCCGCTATCAGTGTGACGATGGTAAGCAGGGCACCTTACGTGAGGATGCGCTTGGCAACATCAAAGACTCGGGAACCGGAACGACCTGGCGTAAGGATGCGCTCGGCAATCTTAAGGGGAGCGATGGTACTACCTATCGGCAAGACGCGCTGGGCAATATTCGCGGCAGCAATGCCAAAACTGGTGAACGGGTGACATGGCGTGAAGATGCGCTTGGTCAGTTGCGTGCATCTGATGGCACCGTTTGTCGAACCAACGCGCTGGGGCAACTCAAATGCCGTGGCGAGAGCACACCGCCGGCCTTGCTGGAAGGCAAATGATGGCTTTTGCAGCAAACGATCTGCCTATCCGTCACTGATGTGATATCCACCATGGTTGCCACGGGGTCAAGTGGGTAAACTCGTTGGCAATCTCTGGCGTGCTCACCCGTATGGGTGCAAACAATCGCCTCTTTTCGTTTTCCAAGCGCCGGTCGGCGTTTATCAGACTCTTATTGGAACCCTTTCCATGGCTATCAAGAAAAACGAACTCTACTCCTCCCTGTGGGCCAGTTGCGATGAACTGCGCGGCGGTATGGATGCCTCCCAGTACAAGGACTATGTGCTCACCCTGCTGTTTGTGAAGTACGTTTCCGACAAGGCCAAGGGTAACCCCTACGCCATGATTGAGGTGCCGCACGGGGCGAGTTTTAGTGACATGGTGGCGCTCAAGGGGACCGCGAATATCGGCGAGGCGATCAACCTCACCATCTCGGCGCTGGCCGAAGCTAATGATCTCAAGGGCGTCATCGACATCGCCGACTTCAACGATGAGGACAAGCTCGGCAAGGGCAAGGAGATGATCGACCGCCTGACCAAGCTGATTGGCATCTTTGAGGGGCTGGATCTCTCCGCCAATCGCACCGAAGGCGATGATCTGTTAGGCGATGCCTACGAATACCTGATGCGCCACTTCGCCACCGAATCGGGCAAGTCCAAGGGGCAGTTCTATACCCCGGCCGAGGTGTCGCGCATTCTGGCCAAGGTGATCGGCATCAGCCGCCAGACGCCGCAAGATGCCACCGTCTACGACCCCACCTGCGGCTCCGGCTCCTTGCTGCTCAAGGCCAGTGACGAGGCGGGACCCAAGGGGCTCACCATCTACGGTCAGGAGATGGATAACGCCACCAGCGCCCTGGCGCGCATGAACATGATCCTGCACGACAATCCGACCGCCAAGATCTGGAAGGGCAATACCCTGGCCGCGCCCCAGTGGAAGGAGGGCAACAACCAGCTCAAGTGCTTCGACTTTGCCGTGGCCAACCCGCCCTTCTCCAACAAGAACTGGACCAGCGGCCTGGATGCCGAGCACGATGAGTTTGGCCGCTTTGTCTGGGGGGTACCGCCGGAGAAAAATGGCGATTACGCCTTCTTGCTGCACATCATCAAGAGCCTCAGCAGCCGCGGCAAGGGGGCGGTGATCCTGCCCCACGGCGTGCTGTTTCGTGGTAATGCCGAGGCGCGCATCCGCGAGAATCTGCTCAAACAGGGCTTTATCAAGGGCATTATCGGTCTGCCTGCCAACCTCTTCTACGGCACCGGCATTCCGGCCTGCATCATCGTCATCGACAAGGAGACGGCGCACCAGCGCGCCATCCAGGCCAACGGCTATACCAGCCAGAGCCTGTTTATGATCGATGCCAGCAAAGGCTTTATCAAAGATGGCAACAAGAACCGGCTGCGCGAGCAGGACATCCACAAGATCGTCGATACCTTTACCCGCGAGCAGCTGATCCCCCGTTACAGCCGCGCCGTGCCGCTCTCCGAGATCGCCGCCAACGACTACAACCTGAATATTCCGCGCTATATCGATGCCAGCGAGGCCGAAGATCTGCACGATCTGGCCGCCCACCTTAAAGGCGGCATTCCCAATCGGGATATCGACGCCCTGGGCGCTTACTGGCAGGTGTTCCCGACTCTGCGGGCCGATCTGTTTGCTCCGGCCCATGCGGGTTATAGCCATGCTTTGGTGGAGGCCGCCAAGGTCAAGAGCACCATACTGGCGCACCCCGAATTTGTCCGTTTTGCATCTGCTTCGCTTGAACCCTTCTCGCGCTGGTTTACCGAGTGCCATCTGGCGGAGATAAAGCCGGGCGAATCGCCCAAGGCATTGATCGAGGAGATCAGCGAATCGCTGCTCGCCGCCTATGCGCCGCTGCCGCTGCTGGATAACTACGATATCTACCAACTGCTGCTGGATTACTGGCATGCCGTGATGCAGGACGATGTCTATGTGCTCTGCCAGGATGGCTGGGCGGCGGGCAAGGTGCTGCGCGAGCTTAAGGTCGACAAGGGCGAAAAGCTTAAAGAGACGCCGGATCTGGTGCTTGGCCGCGCCAAGTACAAGGCCGAGCTGCTGCCACCGGCGCTGCTGGTGGCCCGCTTCTTTAGCGACGAGCAGGCCGCCATCGACGCCTTGCAGGCCGCCGCGGATGAGGCCAGCCAACATCTGGAGAGCTATCTGGAAGAGCAGAGTGGCGAGGAGGGGCTGCTGAGTGACGCCGCCAACGACGCAGGCAAGATCAACGCCGCCAGCCTGAAGGCGCGGCTCAAGCAAGCCAGCGATGCCGATGAAAAGGCGGCGCTAAAAACCGCGATCAAGCTGTTCGAAGCCGAAAGTCAGGCTAAAAAGGCGGTAAAAGAAGCGCAAGAGGCGCTGGATCGGGCGGTGGTTGCCCGTTACCCCAAGCTGACCGAGGATGAGATCAAGCAACTGCTGGTGGAGGATAAGTGGCGCGCCAGCTTGCAGGCCGCCATCGAGGCGGAGATTGAGCGCATCACCCAGCAGCTGGCCAACCGCGTCAAGGAGTTGGAGGAGCGCTATAGCGCCACCCTGCCGCAGCTGACCCAGCAGGTCGCAGATCTGGAGGCCAAGGTGGCCGCGCATCTCAAAAGCATGGGGCTGGAGTGGACGCGATGAATCAACAGAACGCTTCTATGTTGCTGCCGGAGGCGCAACAACAGGCCGATCGGCTCTTTGGCCAGATCGGCAGCCTGATTGAACAGGCTCGTACTCAGGTTCATCGAGCCGTTAACAGCGCCATGGTGAGCTGTTACTGGCAGATCGGTTGTCTTATCGTCGAATCCGAACAGCAGGGACAAACCCGGGCCGCCTATGGCCAGCAGTTGCTGGCCCAGTTAGCCGTGCAGCTGACCAGTCGCTTCGGCAAAGGCTTTGATGCCAGCAATCTGCGTAATATGCGGCGTTTTTATCTCGCCTTTCCAATTCAGGAGACAGTGTCTCTCGAATTGAGCTGGTCCCACTACAACCTGCTAAGTCGCATCGACAATCCGGCTGCCCGGCAGTGGTACCAAACCGAAGCGATAAGCCAGAACTGGAGTGTGCGGGCACTGGAGCGCCAGATAGGTGTGCTCTATTACGAACGCCTGCTGGCAAGCCAGGATCGCGCTGTGGTTGAAGCCGAGGCCCAGCGCCAGCTGGCACCGTTGCAAAGCCAGGTTACCGATTATCTGCGTGACCCCTATGTGCTGGATTTTCTCAATCTGCCTCAGGCGCACTGGTTGGAAGCGGATCTGGAGCAGGGGCTGATCGACAACCTGCAAGCCTTCTTGTTGGAGCTGGGCAAGGGCTTTGCCTTTGTGGCCCGTCAGCAGCGCATCCGCACCGAGGATCAGGATTTTTATATCGATCTGGTCTTCTACCACTTCAAGCTCAAATGTTTTGTGCTGATCGATCTCAAGCTGGGCAAGCTGACCCATCAGGACGTGGGACAGATGGACAGCTATGTGCGCATCTATGATCAGCACCACAAGGCCGCCGATGATAACCCCAGCATAGGTCTTATCCTGTGCAGCCAGAAGAGCGAAGCGGTGGTGAAATATTCGGTACTGACCGACAGCCCGCAACTGTTTGCGGCCAAATACCTGCCCTATCTGCCCACCGAAGCCGAGCTGAAAAACGAGCTGGAGCAGGAGCGTCTGCGTGTGCAGGCTCGGCTGGAGCAGGCCCATAAAGCGGCACAGGAGTAACCCATGACCATAATAGACAAGCCGAACATCACAGGCGGCCAGGGTGGCCGCCCATCGCAAAAGCATGGGGCTGGAGTGGGCATAATGGCAGAGCAGATGATGCAAGAGGCAGCAGACAAGGCGATCCCGGCGGGCTATAAACAAACGGAAGTGGGAGTTATTCCGGAGGATTGGATTGTCGAGCCATTAGAAAACTTTCATATACAGGACCTTAAGAAAACACTTCATTTGAAATTCCTTCTAAGGTCCTGTTCTGTATCGATTTTCGCTGCTTG